>JANOVJ010000118.1:0-14100 GCA_031417295.1 bacterium
AAACGATCCAGACCCACCTGCCGGTCGGCGCTGCCGAGGCGCGCCAGCGCGCGATCCGGCTGCTCGAAGAGACCGGTATCCAGGCCGCCGAGCAGCGCATCGATCAATACCCGCACCAGTTCTCCGGCGGCATGCGCCAGCGCGTCGTGATTGCGCTGGCGCTCGCCGCCGAGCCGAAACTGATCGTTGCCGACGAGCCGACGACGGCGCTCGACGTGTCGATCCAGGCCCAGATCATTTCGCTGCTGAAGCGCTTGTGCAAGGACCACGGCGCGGCGGTGATGCTGGTCACCCACGACATGGGCGTGATCGCCGAGACCTGTGACCGGGTGGCGGTGATGTACGCCGGGCGCATCGCCGAGATCGGCCCGGTGCACGACGTGATCCATTCGCCGTCGCACCCGTACACGGCGGGCCTGATGGGCTCGATCCCGGCGATGGACGAAGACCGCGAGCGCCTGCTCCAGATTGACGGTGCGATGCCCAGACTGAACTCGATTCCGCGCGGCTGCGCCTTCAACCCGCGCTGCCCGCAGGTGTTCGAACGCTGTCGCAGCGAGCGGCCCGACCTGTTTCCCGCGGGCGCGACGCGGGCCGCGTGCTGGCTGGTGGCCAGCGATGTGAAAGCGGCCGCATGAGCTCAGCATCCGGGCCCTTGGTCGAAGTGCGCGACCTGGCGAAAATCTTCGACGTTTCCGCGCCGTTGCTCAACCGTGTCGTCGAGCGCAAACCGCGCCAGTTCGTGCACGCGGTCGACGGCGTGAGCTTCTCGATCGCGCGCGGCACCACGCTGGCGCTGGTGGGCGAGTCGGGCTGCGGCAAGAGCACGGTGGCACGGCTGCTGGTGGGCTTGTACGCGCCCAGCCGCGGCTCGGTGCACTTCGACGGCAACGACACCGCGGCCACGCTGGCCTCGCCCGCTGCCGCCGCGTTGCGGCGGCGGATGCAGATGATCTTCCAGGACCCGTACGCCAGCCTGAACCCGCGTTGGCAGGTGCTCGACATCGTGGCCGAGCCGTTGACCGAACATGGCCTGATCGGCGAGAAAGAGGCTCTCAAGGCGCGCGTGGGCGAGCTGCTGAAATCGGTCGGGCTGGCCGCGGCCGACATGGTGAAGTACCCGCATCAGTTCTCGGGCGGCCAGCGCCAGCGGATCTCGATCGCCCGGGCACTGGCCACCCAGCCCGAGTTCCTGGTCTGCGACGAGCCGACCTCGGCGCTCGACGTTTCAGTGCAGGCGCAGGTGCTCAACATCATGAAGGACCTGCAGCGCAGCCAGGGCCTGACGTACCTGTTCATCTCGCACAACCTCGCTGTGGTGCGCCACGTGAGTGACCGGGTCGGCGTGATGTACCTCGGCCGCTTGGTCGAACTGGCCGACAAGGCCGAGCTGTTCGGCCGCCCGCGCCACCCCTACACGCGGATGCTGCTCGACGCGATCCCCGACATCCACATGAGCGGGCGCGCGCGCAACCCGGTGCAGGGCGAGGTGCCCAACCCGCTCAGCCCGCCGAGTGGATGTTCATTCCACCCGCGGTGCCCGCACGCAAACGACCGCTGCAAAGTCGAACGCCCTGCACAGACCTTGATCGATGGCGCGCTGATCGCGTGCCATGCGGTGCAGGAAGGGCGGATCTAGGGCAGCAAGCGTTCGCCACGGAAAAGCGCTGCGGCCTGCTCCCGTTCGCGGATCAGCCAGGCCTCGGCACCTGACACCATCACCTCGGCCGCGCGGCCGCGCGAGTTGTAGTTGCTCGCCATGCTCATCGCATAGGCGCCCGCCGACAGCACAGCGATGAAGTCGCCGGCTTTGACGGCCAGCGGCCGATCACGCCCCAACCAGTCGCCCGATTCGCAGACCGGGCCGACGACATCCCAGGTCAGCGGCGGCGCATCGTCGCGCTGGATGCAGGCAGCAATGTGCATCCAGGCCTGGTACATCGCCGGGCGCACCAGGTCGTTCATCGCCGCATCGACGATGCAGAAATTCTTCTCCGGCGACGGCTTCAGGTAGAGCACCTCGCTCACCAGCACGCCCGCGTTGCCGACCAGCGAACGGCCGGGCTCGAACAGGATGCGCCGGTGGCCGTGGCCGCGGGCGTCGATGCGGGCCAGCAGCGCCCGCACCAGTGTTTCGGCCGACGGCGGTTGCTCGTCGGTGTAGGTGATGCCGAGGCCGCCGCCGAGATCGAGGTGATCCAGCGTGAGGCCCCCGGCCTCGACCGCCTCCACCAGGTCGAGCATGCGGTCGAGCGCGTCGAGGTAGGGGCCGGCCTCGGTGATCTGCGAGCCGATGTGGAAGTCGATCCCCGTGACCGCCAGGCCTGGCAGCGCCGCCGCACGCAAGTAGGCGGCGAGCGCCTGGTCGTGGGCGATGCCGAACTTGCTACCCTTCAGGCCGGTGGAAATGTAGGGGTGCGTCCGCGCATCGACGTCGGGGTTCACGCGCAGGCTCACCCGCGCGGTTCGTCCCGCCTGCACCGCAACTTGCGACAACACCTCCAGCTCGGCCTCGCTCTCGACGTTGAAGCACATCACCCCGGCTTCGAGCGCCTGGCGCATTTCGGGCCGGGTCTTGCCGACGCCCGAGAACACGACTTTCGCGACATCGCCGCCGGCAGCGATCACGCGCTCAAGCTCGCCCGCGGAGACGATGTCGAAGCCGCAGCCGGCGCGGGCAAAGGTCTGCAGCACCGCGAGGCTGGAGTTCGCCTTCATCGCGTAGCAGATCAGGTGGTCGCGCCCGGCCAGGGCCCGTTGGTAGGCCGCCAGCGCGGCGAGCATCGAGGTTTGCGAATAGACGTACAGCGGCGTGCCGAAGCGCGCCGCGAGCGCGTCCAAGGCGCAGTCTTCGACAAACAACTGCCGCTCACGGTAAGCGACGTGCGGGGAACCAGGAAGCATGGGGATCGATCAGGAGGGTGACGCGGCAGACGCCGGCGCGGAAGGCGAAGAAGCGGCGGACGACGCGGGCGGGGAAGCGGCCGCCGGTGGCGGCTTGGGCAGCATCAACGGCCCTTTCTGGCCGCATCCGGCGACCATGCCAAGGGCAGCCAAGGCCATGCCCACAACGCCCGCGACGGCCGAGCGCAGCACTACACTCGTTCGGCGTTGCAACATCCGTCGATTCTATCGACCCCGCCCATGAACCTCGTCCCGACACCGCTCACCGACAGCCAGTACCGCGACCTCACCGACGCCGTGCTGGCCGGCATCGAAGCCACAGTCGATACGTGGCTTCAAGACGACCGGGTCGACATTGACAGCCAGCGCACCGGCGGCCTGCTCGAACTCAGCTTTCCCGGCAACAGCAAGATCGTTCTGAACACCCAGCCGCCTCTGCATGAGTTGTGGATGGCGGCGCGCTCGGGCGGCTATCACTACAAGCATGTCGAGGGGCGCTGGCGCGACACGCGCGACGGCAGCGACCTCTTCGACGCACTCTCGGCCTGCGCCACCGAACAGGCGGGGCAGCCCCTGCGATTTGCCCCCGCAGCCTGAGGGCGGGCGCGGCGGGCCCGGCTCGGTCAGCGCTTGAAGATATCGAGGATGCTTTTCTTCTCTTCTTCGGTCGGTGCTTCGGGGACCTTGTCTTCCAGGCCCAGGCTGCTCACGCCGCTGCTGCGCGAGAACTCCTCGAAGAACCACTCCCCGCCCTGGTTGACCACGCCTTCGGGCGGGGTCAGTTCGGCCACCGGCACCCCGGCCAGCGTGGACGCCATGAAATCGATCCAGACCGGCAGCGACAGGCCGCCGCCGGTCTCGCGATCGCCGAGCTTGCGCGGCGTGTCGTAGCCCATCCAGACAACGGCCACCACGCTGCGCTGGAAGCCGGCGAACCAGGCATCGAGCGAATCGTTGGTGGTGCCGGTCTTGCCGTAGATGTCACCGCGCTGAAGGCGCACCTTGGCCGACGCAGCCGTGCCCGAGCGCGTGACCTCCTGCAACAGGCTGGCCATCACGAAGGCATTGCGCGCGTCCAGGGCTCGCGCCGATTCGTCGAGGACGACGGCCGGGCTCTGGTTGAGCACATGGCCCTTGTCGTCGGTGAGCCGGGCGATCAGCACCGGGCTCACCCGGTAGCCGCCGTTGGCGAACACCGCGTAGCCCGCAGCCATCTGCATTGGCGTGACCGAACCCGCGCCGAGCGCCATCGTCAGGTAGGCCGGGTGCTTGTCGGCATCAAAGCCGAAGCGGGTGATCCACTCCTGCGCGAACGCCGGGCCGATCGCCTGCAGGATGCGGATCGAAACCATGTTCTTTGATTTCGCGAGTGCGGTGCGCAGCGTCATTGGCCCTTCGAACTTGCCGTCGTAGTTCTTCGGCTCCCAGGGCTGGCTGCCGGTGGCGCCGGCGTCGAAGAACAGCGGCGCGTCGTTGACCAGCGTGGCCGGCGTGAAGCCCTTTTCCAGTGCCGCCGAGTAGATGAACGGCTTGAAGCTGGAGCCAGGCTGGCGCCAGGCCTGGGTCACGTGGTTGAACTTGCTTTTCGCGTGATCGAAGCCGCCAACGAGCGCGCGCACGGCACCCGTGCGCGGGTCGAGCGCGACGAACGCGCCTTCGACCTCGGGCAACTGGGTGATGGTCCACACATCTTTTGGCCCCTTGACGAGGCGGATCACCGCGCCGCGGCGCAGTTGCGTCTTCGGGTTGCCCTTGTCCACCAGGCCCGAGGCGACCGGCTTCAGCCCGTCGCCCGTGACCGTCACCACCTCGCCACTCTGCAGCACTGCGACGACCTGTTTCGGGCTGACCTGCAGCGCCACCCCGGCCCGCAACTCGTCGTTGTCGGGGTGCTCGGTCAGCGCTTCGGCGATGCGGGCGTCAACGTCTTGCGGGTCCGTCGGCAGGTCGACGTAGGCCTCCGGGCCGCGATAGACCTGGCGTCGCTCGAAGTCCATGATGCCCTTGCGCAGCGCGCGGTAGGCGGCCATCTGCTCCTTCGAATCGACCGTCACGTGGACGTTCAGCCCGCGCGTGTAGGCCTCGGCGCCGTACTGGCTGAAGATCAACTGGCGCGCCGTTTCGGCCACGTATTCGGCGTGAACCTGCACCTCTTGCGGCGGGCGATAGCGCAGGTGTTGCGCCCGCGCCGTGTCGCGCTGGTCTTCGGCGATGTAGCCGTTGTCCAGCATCCGTTCGAGAACGTAGTGCTGGCGCTCGGTGGCGCGCTTCGGGTTGACGATCGGGTTGAACGTCGAAGGCGCCTTGGGCAGCCCGGCCAGCATCGCCGCTTCGGCCAGTGTGATGTCCTTCAGCGGCTTGCCGAAATAGGCCTCGCTCGCCGCGGCAAAGCCGTGGGCGCGCTGGCCGAGGTAGATCTGGTTCATGTACAGCTCCAGGATCTGGTCCTTGCTGAGCATGCTTTCGATCTTCAGCGCGAGCAGCAGCTCGTAGATCTTGCGCGTGAACGTCTTTTCGGTGGAGAGGTAGAAGTTCTTCGCCACCTGCATCGTGATGGTCGAAGCGCCCTGGCTGCCGAGGCCGCTGAAGTTGGCGATGCCGGCCCGCATCACCCCCCGGTAGACGATTCCGCCGTGCTCGAAGAAGCGCGCGTCCTCGGCGGCGAGCACCGCGTCGCGCATGGTCTTCGGGATCTCGGCGATGGGCATGAAGCTGCGCCGCTCTTCGCCGAATTCGCCGAGTAACACGCCGTCGGCCGAGAAAATGCGCATCGGCAGCTTCGGCTGGTAGTCGGCAATGCCGGCGATATCGGGCAGGTTGGGGTAGGCAACCGCGAGCGCGATCGCAACCAGCAACAGCAGCGCGACCAGCGCCGCGAGCGCCGCGCCGCCCGCCCAGGCCACGCCCCGCAGCACCCAAGCGGCCCAGCGCGGCAGCGCCGGACCGGCGGTATCTGGCAAGGGGGCGGCCGCCGAACGGTCCCGTTCGGGCGGGCGCTTGGATTCACTCATGAAGCTCCAGGGTGGGTCGGCCAGATTATAGAAACCGCCCGCCCGCCAGTTTCAAACAGTCCTGAAGTCGCCCGGGTGGGTGCCGATAAGGTCTCAGGAACGGTCTGCGGTGGTGGTTTGCGGGGCCTGCGCAACGTGTGAGTTTTGCAACGAGCGCGGCCCGGCCGACGGGGAAAGTGCTATGTCGGTCAAGGGCTTTACTGCTAGCATTCAAGTAACTTCTTAACAATCCAGCGAACGCCGTGGCGCGTTGGGAGAACAGCGACGTGAGCTTTCTGGATGTGTTGTTGGGGCGCAAGCACCCGCCGATGATCGGGCTCGATATCAGTTCGTCCAGCGTCAAGCTGGTCGAGCTCGAGCAAACTGCCACAGGCGAGTACACGCTGGAGCGGTTCGCCTCCGAAAGCTTCGAGAAAGGCTGGATCACCGACGGCCAGATCGAGAAGTTCGACGAAGTGGCCGAGGCGGTGCGCCGCGTCGTCAACAAGAGCGGCACGCGAACCAAGCATGTCGTGATGGCGATGCCGCAATCGGCCGTGATCACCAAGAAGATCATGCTGCCCTCGGGGTTGCGCGAGGAAGAACTCGAACTCCAGGTCGAGTCCGAGGCCAACCAGTACATCCCGTTCTCGCTCGACGAAGTGAGCCTCGACTTCTGCGTGATCGGCCCGAGCCCGACCTCGGTTGGCGACGTCGAAGTGCTGATCGCCGCGTCGCGCAAGAACCTGGTGCAAGACCGGCAAGGCCTGGCCGAAGCGGCCGGCCTGAAGCCGGTGGTGCTCGACATCGAATCCCATGCCGCGCGGCTGGCCATGAGCCGCGTCGTGGCCGCACTGCCGAACGAAGGCCATGACGCGCTGGTCGCATTGTTCGAGATCGGCGCCGACACCACCAGCCTCAAGGTGCTGCGCGATGACGACATGCTCTACGACCGTGACCAGGCCTTCGGCGGCTCGCAACTGACCCAGCTCATCTCGCGCCAATACGGGCTCTCGTTCGAGGAGGCCGAGCAGAAAAAGCTCGCCGCCGACCTGCCGGAAGACTACGAGTCCCTGATCCTCACGCCCTTCGTCGACAGCCTGTCGCAGGAAATCGGCCGCGCGCTGCAGTACTTCTTCACCAGCACGCCGCACCACAAGGTCCATTACGTGATGCTGGCCGGCGGCACGGCGTCGCTGCCGGGGCTGAAAGACCGGGTCACCGAACTGACGGGTTTTGCCTCGATGGTGGTCGATCCGTTCGCCAACATGAAGCTCGGCTCGGCAGTGCGCGAAAGCAAGCTGCGGCGTGAAGCGCCGTCCTACCTCACCGCCTGCGGCCTGGCGATGCGGAGGTTCGCCAAGTGATCCTGATCAACCTGCTCCCGCACCGGGAGGAACGGCGCAAGCGCCGCAAGGCTGCCTTCTTCGTGGGCCTGGCCGCCGCCGCGGTGGCGGGGCTGGCAATTGTCGGCGTCTGGTACCTGCTGGTGCAGCAGCTCACCGCGGCGCAACAAGAGCGCAACCGGTTCCTCGGCGCCGAGATCGGCAAGCTCGAAATCCAGATCAAGGACATCGCCACGCTGAAGGCCGAGATCGAATCCCTCAAGGCGCGCCAGAAGGCGGTGGAGAACCTGCAGACCGACCGCAACATCCCGGTCCATGTGCTCAACGAGTTGGTCCGCCAGACGCCCGAGGGCGTGTACTTCACGTCGATCAAGCAGGACGGGCAGGTGCTGCTGGTGGCCGGCATTGCGCAGACCAACGAGCGGGTGTCGGAACTGCTGCGCAACACCGCCTACAACTCGCAGTGGCTGACGCGGCCTGAACTGGTCGAGATCAAGGTGACCAACATCACGACCGCCAACAAAGAGCAGAAGCGGCTGTTTGATTTCTCGGTCCGCATTGCCATCAAGCGCCCGCAGGACCCGAACGCCGAAGGCGCGATCCCGGCTGCAGCCGCAGGTTCGGCGGCAGCCGCGGCCGTGGCTGGCTCGGCGCCAGCGGCCAAGAAGTCCTGAAGGTGACACTGATGGCGACCAAAGACAAATCCGCCAGCCGCGACCTGAATTCGGTTTTCGAGGGCGCGGCGTCGCAATTCCGCGGCCTGAACCCGGCCGAACCCGGGCAGTGGCCTTGGCTCCCCAAGGCCGCCACGTGGGCCGCACTGATCGTGGCCGTGGTCGTGGTCGGCTGGTTTCTGCTGCTGACCAACGCTCACGACGAGCTCGAGGCCGAGCGCGCCAAGGAGCCCACGCTCAAGCAGGACTACCGGGCCAAGCTGGCGCAGGCCGTCAACCTGGGCGAGTTGCGCAAGCAAAAGCTCCAGGTCGAGGAGTACGTGACGCAGCTCGAGAAGCAACTGCCGGGCAAGGCCGAGATGGACGCGCTGTTGTCCGACATCAACCAGGCCGGGCTCGGCCGGGGTTTGCAGTTCGAGCTGTTCCGCCCCGGCCAGGTGGTGGTGAAGGATTACTACGCCGAGTTGCCGATCGCGATCAAGGTCAGCGGCCGCTACCACGACATCGGTTCCTTCGCGGCCGACGTGGCCAACCTGTCGCGCATCGTCACGCTGCACGACATGCGCATCAGCGCCGGCAAGGACGCCACCAGTGGCGCCCTCACGATGGAGGCCACGGCGCGCACTTACCGCTATCTCGACGCCGGCGAAGTCAGTGCCCAGAGCGCGCAGAAGAAGGCCGCGGCCGCCAAGACGGGAGCCAAGAAATGAGCGCCCGTTTTGCACCCTCTTTTGCAGATCATTCCGCACCTCGTTCGGTACCTCGTTTAGCACCTCGTTCCGCATCCCGATTCATGCGTGCCGCCGCCGTGAGCATCACCGTGGCCCTTCTCGCCGGCTGCAGCGGCGAGCAGGAGGAGTTGCAGCAGTGGATGGAGCAGCAGCGGCGCGAAGTCAAGCCGAGCGTGCAGCCGCTGTCGCCACCCAAGAAGTTCAACCCCCAGCCCTACGCCTCCGCCGACGGTGTCGAGCCCTTCAGTTCGCAAAAGCTGACCGTCGCGTTGAAGCAGGAAGCGCGGCAGCCGAACTCGCTGCTGGCGTCGGAATTCAACCGCCGCAAGGAGCCGCTCGAAGCCTTCCCGCTCGACAGCATGTCGATGGTGGGCAGCGTGGTCAAGAACGGCAAGAACTACGCGCTCTTGCGCGTGGATAACCTGCTTTACCAGGTCAAACCGGGCGATTACCTCGGGCGCAACTACGGCAAGATCACCCAGATCACGGAGACCGATGTGGCGTTGAGAGAGATTGTTCAGGATGCGGCCGGCGAATGGATCGAGCGCCCCGGCGCCCTCCAGCTTCAGGAGAAGGCGAAATGAGGGCGACACCCAATCAGCAGGAGAAACTCACGATGAGCCGTTGGCCCGTTCGCGCACTGGCGCTCGCGTTGCTCGCCGTCAGCACGGTCTCGGCCTGGGCTGAGAACACGATCCAGTCGATCACCAGCAGCCAGCAGGCCGGCGCCGAGGTGGTGCGGATCGAGCTCAGCGAGCCGCTTGCCGCGCTGCCTTCGGGCTTCTCGATCCAGACACCGCCGCGGATTGCGCTCGACCTGCCCGGCGTGGGCAATGCGATGGGCAAGTCCAGTGTCGAGATCAACCAGGGCAACCTGCGCTCGGCCAACGTGGCCTTGGCCGGCGACCGGGCGCGCTTGGTGCTGAACCTGAAATCGCCCTCCAACTACAGCACGCGCCTGCAGGGCAATGCGCTGCTGGTCGTGCTCGAGACCGCGGCGCCCGCGCCCGCGGCGGCCAGCGCCGGTGGTGAGCCGGTGCACTTCGCGGAAAGCCTGAACCGCGCGCAGCTGCCGCTGAAGGACATTGACTTCCGGCGCGGCCAGGACGGCAGCGGCCGGATCGTGGTCGATCTGTCGAACAACCAGGTCGGCGTCGACATCAAGCAGCAGGGGCAGACCCTGGTGGTCGAGTTCCTTCGCTCCAGCCTGCCCGAGAGCCTGCGCCGTCGCCTCGACGTGAGCGATTTCGGCACCCCGGTCACGACGATCTCGACCTTCCAGAGCGGCGACCGCGTGCGCATGGTCGTCGAGCCCAAGGGCGCCTGGGAGCACAGCGCCTACCAGACCGACAACCAGTTCGTGCTCGAAGTGCGGCAGCAGAAGATCGACCCGAACAAGCTCACCCAGGGCCCGGGCTTTGCTGGCGAGAAGCTGTCGCTGAACTTCCAGAACATCGAGGTCCGTGCGCTGCTGCAGGTGATTGCCGACTTCACCAACTTCAACATCGTCACCAGCGACAGCGTCACCGGCAACGTGACCCTGCGCCTGAAAGATGTGCCCTGGGACCAGGCACTCGACATCATTCTCGAAACCAAGGGCCTGGGCCTGCGCAAGACCGGCAACGTGATCCTGATCGCGCCCAAGGAAGAGCTGGCCGCGCGGCGCAAGGCCAGCCTGGCGAGCGAGCAGGAAGTGCTGACGCTGGAGACGGTGCGCACGCAGTCGTTCCAGCTCAACTACGCCAAGGCCGAAGACGTGATGAAGCAGATCGTCGCCAACCAGGCGCTGGCGAACCAGCAATCGGGCGGCGGCGGTGCCAGCAATCGCATGCTCTCGCCGCGCGGCAGCATCAACTTCGACATCCGCACCAACCAGGTCTTCGTGACCGACATCCCTTCCAAGCTCGAAGAGGTGGCGGTGGTGATCGCCAAGATCGATATCCCGGTGCGCCAGGTGCTGATCGAGGCCCGGATCGTGATTGCCGACGACACCTTCGGCCGCTCGCTCGGCGTGCGCCTCGGCTTCGCCGACCTGAGCATCAAGAGCGGCCAGGCACCGGGCGTGAGCCTCGGCAACAGCGGCAACACCCGGGCCACGGTGGGCGGCAACCTCGCCGCCGTCGGTGGCCAGACCGGGCAGGTCGCCGGCCCGGCCTTCAACGACACCACCTTCGTCAACCTGCCCGCGCCTGGCAAGAACGACTACAGCGCCGCCACCTTCGCGCTGTCGCTGTTTGGCGTCAACGCGGCGCGCTTCCTGAACCTCGAGATCTCGGCGCTCGAAGCCGACGGCAAGGGCAAGGTCGTCTCCAGCCCGCGGGTTGTCACCTCAGATCAGGTCAAGGCGCTGATCGAGCAGGGCGAGGAACTGCCCTACCAGGTGGCCACGTCGAGCGGCGCGACGGCGCTGACCTTCCGCAAGGCCACGCTGAAACTCGAAGTCACGCCGCAGATCACGCCCGAGGGCAACGTGATTCTGGAGGTCGATGTCAACAAGGACAGCGTGGGCCGCGCCACGGCCAACGGGCTGGCCATCGACACCAAGCACGTGCGCACGCAGGTGCTGGTGGAGAACGGCGGCACGGTCGTGATTGGCGGCATCTTCGAGCAGGTCGATCGGACAGACGTGACCAAGGTGCCGTTCCTGGGCGACATCCCGTTCCTCGGCAACCTGTTCAAGACCACCAACAAGACCTCGGACAAGAAAGAGTTGCTGATCTTCATCACCCCGAAGGTCGTCAGCGAGCGGGCGCCGCGTTGAGCCCCCGCGGAACGAGAACATGCGTGCGAGCGAGAAGGCAGGAGTTGACTTGATGCGAACGATCAAAGGGATGATGGCGCTGGCGGCGGGCCTGCTGCTTTCGGCCTGCGGCGGAGGCAGCGACGTGTGCTACGTCGGGCCGAACAACTCGGCGTGCAACACGGCTGCCTCGACCGCGACCTCGCTGACTCTCCAGCTCAGCTCGACGAGCATCAGCAACTCCGGCTCCGACACCGTGACCGCCACAGCCACCGCGGCGACGGCCGGCGGGCAGACGGTGAGTGGGGTGCCGGTCACCTTCAGCGTTGACAGCGCCGCGACCTACACCCCCTCGGCCACCGAGACAGACGCCTCCGGGGTGGTCACGGCGAACGTCAACATCGGCGCCGACAAGGCCAACCGCACCATCACCGTGGTGGCTGCCAGTGGCAGCCTCACCGCCACGGCGACGTTCACGGTGACCGGGGCCACGCTCACGTCCACCGCCGTGCCGGCCGTGGTCGCCCCCTCGGGCGCGGGGAGGGTCGATTTCATCCTCAAAGACTCGGCGGGCAACGCCATGGTCGGCCAACCGATTTCGGTGGTCGGCGGCGCCGTCGCGCAGAGCAATGGTGTCACCGACGGGAGCGGCGCCTACACCTTCAACTTCACCGCGCCGACGAGCGTGGGGACCCTGAGCATCGTGGCCAAGGCCGGCGGTGTTGAAAAGGTGCAGGACGTGCAGGTGCAAACCACGAACGCCGTCCCGCCGGCATCAGCGACGCCGACCTCGGCCACGGTTGCCGTGAACCCGAGCGTGGTGGCGCCCAATGTCGACACCACGACCAGCTACCGCGCCGAGGTGCGTGCGCTGTTCCTCGACGCGAGCAACCGGCCGATCCCGAACATGCGGGTGCGGTTCTCGGTCAACGGTTACGGCAGCTTCTCGACCGGCGACAACATCGTGTACTCCGACGCCAACGGCGTGGCCGTGACGGGGTTCATCCCGGCCGGCCGCACCAGCCCGGCGCTGGGCGTGGTGATCACCGCCTGCTATGAGAAGGTCGACTTCGCAGCCTGCGGCACGAACGCGACCACCAAGGCACTGACGATCGCTGCCGATCCGTTGTCGATCAGCATCGGCACCGACAACAAGATCGTCATTGGCGATCTGACGTACACCCAGCGCTTTGTCGTGACGGCGGTCGACATCGCGGGCCGGGCCAAGGCGAATGTGGACATCACGCCTTCGATCGACTTGCAGTACTACTTCAAAGGCCTGTACGTCCGCCCGGACAGTGAGTGGGTTCAAGTGGGCTGTGGGTTGGTAGCAGACGGTCAGTGCGCGGTCACGGTACCGATAACGCAAGGTTGTGCCAACGAAGATGTGGCTCGAACCGGGTTCTACCAGCAGTCTCAGGACATCAACCAGAACGGGCAGATCGATCCTCGCAAGTCCGACGTGCTGATCTCCGTCGTCGGGAGCAGCAAGACCGATGCAACGGGCAAGGCCGTGCTGCAGATCGAGTACCCGAAGAACGTGGGTTCGTGGGTCCAGTACACGATTCTTGTGTCGGCCGGCGTTGCCGGAACCGAGGGCAGGGCGAGCTGGGTGGCGGTGTTGAACGTTCCAGTCACCGATGTCAAGGCCGAGGGCGCCCCGCCCTTCGTCCGGAGTCCGTACGGTATCGTTGTGTCGCCGGCTATCCCGTCGGTCAACTTTCCGCCGCCGGCCGCACCTCGTGTCACTCCCGTGTCTCTCTGCGAAAACGCCGACTGACGAACCCTTGTCCCAGATCAGCCTCGTCGGCCTGCCCGGCGTCGGCAAATCCACGGTCGGCAAGCATCTGGCGCGCGGTCTTCGGCGCCAGTTCTTCGATTCCGATGTGGAGATCGAACGCGAGATCGGCTGCTCGATCCGCGAGTTCTTCGAGCGCGAGGGCGAGGCCCGGTTTCGCGACATCGAGCAAGGCGTCATCGCCACGCTCACCGCACTGCCCGGCACGGTGCTCGCCACCGGCGGTGGCGCGGTGCTGCGCGAGGCCAACCGGCACGCGCTGCGCGAGGCCTCGACGGTGGTCTACCTGCGCTCGACGCCTGAAGAATTGTTCAAGCGCCTGCGCCACGACACCCACCGGCCGCTGCTTCAGGTGCGTGATCCGCGGCGCCGGCTGCGTGACCTGTTTGCTGACCGCGACCCGCTCTACAGCATGACGGCGCACTACACGATCGAGGTCGGCCGACCGTCGATCCCGACGCTGGTCAACATGATCCTGATGCAGCTCGAACTGGCCGGGCTGGTCGACCCGGCGCTGGTACCTTCGCCGGTGGAGCCGCGCAACGTCGGCCGCTGAGCCGTTGAGCTGAGCCGCTGGGCCGCGCGGCTCCGTACACTTGCATCATGAGTGCACAACAGCCCGCCGCCGCAGCGGTCAGGATCGATCTCGGCGAACGCAGCTACGACATCCTGATCGGCCGCGCCCTGCTCGACGATCCGGCCAGTTTCGACGGCCTGCCGGCGGCGGCGTGCGCCGTGATCGTGACCAACACCAGCGTCGCACCGCTCTACGCCGAGCGCTTGCTGAGCGCGCTCGGCACGCGCTACGGCCGCGTGCTGACCATCGAGCTGCCCGATGGCGAAGCGCACAAGGGTTGGGCCTCGCTGAACGCGATCTTCGATGCCCTGCTCGGGGCCGGCTGCGACCGCAAGACGCT
>JANOVJ010000119.1:0-25360 GCA_031417295.1 bacterium
CCCGTGTCGGGGCAGGCGATCAGGTAGTTGAAGTTGCGGTAGGCATTGCCGGTCCAGATGCGCTCGACGATCATGGCGAACTCCCGTTGTCGCCGATTGGCGCGTGAATCATTGTAGGAAGCTGCGGCGCGCTGCGCAGACGCAAACAAGGAATCGCCATGCACTACCAGCACCTGATCGTCGACAAGGACGGCGCCGCCGACTGGGTCACGCTGAACCGGCCCGAACAGCTCAACACGCTGACGACCGAATCGCTGGCCGAACTGAACCACTACTTCGACAGCCTGCTCACGAACTACGCGGTGCGCGTGGTCGTGCTGCGAGGCGCCGGCCGCGCCTTTTGCGCCGGGCTCGACATCAAGGCCGCGGGCAGTGCGCCGCTGGGCCGCACGCCGGAGATCGCGCTGCAAAGCCAGCGCGAATTCAGTGGCCTGGTGATGCGCATGCGGCGCTGCCCGCAGCCGGTCATCGGGCTGATCCACGGCCACGCGGCCGGCGGCGGTTTTTCGATCGCGCTGGGCTGCGATGTGCGTATCGCCGCCGAAGGCACGAAGATGAATTGCGCCTTCATCAAGATCGGTCTGTCGGGCTGCGAGATGGGCGCGAGCTACCACTTGCCGCGGCTGGTGGGCACCTCGGTCGCGGCCGAGCTGCTCTACACCGGCCGCTTCATCGACGCCCAGCGTGCGCTGCGTGTGGGCTTGGTGAGCGACGTGGTGCCGGCCGACCAATTGGTGGCCGCCGGCAAGGCGCTGGCCGACGAGATGCTGGCGACGGCGCCGCTGGGCTTGCGCCTGAGCAAGGAGTGTTTCTGGGCGGCCGTGGATGCGAACGATCTGCCTTCGGTCATCGCGATGGAGGATCGCAACCAGGTGCTCACCGTGGCGAATGGCGACCTCGACGAAGGCATGCGCGCGTTTGTCGAAAGGCGAGCGCCGTGCTTCGGTGGGTAGCCCGCGCGCGATCTCAGTCGCGGGCATCGAGCCCGCTCCTTCGCCGATCGCTGCGCTGGTCGATCCCCGTGCCGGGGCCCCTCGCCCTTCGCTCCGCGCTCTACCGTTTCCGCACCAGCGCCAGCCCGTCGCCCACCGTCAGCAGTGACAGATCGACCCGCTCGTCGTGGTGCAGCTTCGCGTTCAGCGCCTGCAGCGCCAGCGTATCGGCGTCCGTCGAAGGGTGGGCCACGGCGCCGCCCCACAGCATGTTGTCGAACGCGATCAGGCCGCCCACCCGCAGCAGCTTCAGGCAGCGTTCGTAGTAGGCGTCGTAGCTCGCCTTGTCGGCGTCGATGAACGCGAAGTCGTAGCTCGCGGCCTCGCCGGCGGCCAGCCGCGCGTCGAGTGTGTCCTGCGCCGGCGCGAGCACGAGTTCGATCTTGTGCGCCACGCCGGCCTGCTGCCAGAACGGCTTGCCGACGCGCGTGTACTCGTCGCTGATGTCGCACGCCAGCACCCGGCCATCGTCGGGCAGGGCGAGCGCCACGGCCAACGCGCTGTAGCCGGTGAAGGTACCGATCTCGATCGTGCGCCTTGCGCCCAACAGCTTGATCAGCAGCGCCATGAACTGGCCCTGATCGGCCGAGATCTGCATCCCGGCGTGGCGATGGTTGCGCGTCGCCTCGCGCAGCGCCGCTTGCGCGGGATGCTCGCGCAGGGAGTTGTCGAGCACGTAGTTGAACAGTCGGTCGTCGATCGACAGGGTGCGCAGGTTCATGGTCAAGCCTTCCTCAAATGTGGCGCGATGGTGAGCAGACGCAGGTCATCGTTCGCGCAGGGAGCGGGATCAATTCAGAGGCTCGGGCCCGACCCTCGGCTGGCGTGCCAGAACGCGAGGACGACGACCTTGCCCGCAGCGTCACGGTAGTAGACGTGGTACTTCACCCGCGACAGGAACAGCCGCCGCAGGCCCGGATACCGTGGCGACGAAGATCGCGCACCGACGCCGGGCTGCTGGGCCAGCAAGTTCTTCGCATCCTCGAAGTCGTCGGCGATCGCGTTCGGCGCAGCGGGCCTGTTCTCCGCCCACCAACGCGCCGCTTGTTCGATCTGCGCGGCCGCGCGCGGGGTGACCGCTACCGTCGGCACCTGACTCAGGCGGTGCGGCGCAGGCGTTGCAGCAATTCGTCGGCGGAGAGGGTCTCGCCGCGGTCGGCCTGGGCCATCGACTCAAGCAATTCAGCCTCCAGCTCCGGCGGGACGTCGAAGGTCTCGTCTGCCTCGCGGGCGAGGATGGTCACGACCGTACCCTCGGGGAGAGGTTCGCCCTTGACGACGATCTTTCCGGCGACGACGGTGCCTGTGAGGAGCTGCATGGCGCGGATCGTACATCGTGCGGACTCCCACGACTCTCGCCCGCAAACATGAAACGGCTACACGCGCCAAACGCGGCTGTGCTGGCTGAAGCGGAGGATCAGGTCATCGAGCAAGCCTTGCCCGAAGCCGGGCCATGGCTTCGGGGCCAAGGACTTCAGCAACTGGCCCAGCCGCAAGTTCAGCCCGCCTTCGGTCCGCTTCGCGCTCCCACGCCGCTTCGACTTCGGGGTCGACATCGAGGCTGGCGATGAGCCGCTCCAGCAAGTGCGAGCTGTCGGCAGGCGCCAGTTTCAGCGCTTCGGCTTCGAGGGCTTCCAGGCGGGTACTCATGGCGATCTCCTGGGTTGGCACGCGACACCGCGTAGATTGCCACAAGCGCCCGACCTGGAGCCCTGCGCTCCCTCGGGAGCGGTCAGCCTCGGTGTGTTGTGCAAGGGGCTGACGGCCGAGGGTTGGCGCGAGAGCACGGCGCCGGGTCGCTGTATTCCGTTCATGTCCCCCACCGTCGGCCTGCGGCCAACGGCTCCTCCTTCACTCCACTCCACACAGCAACCCACCGCCGCGCTCCGGGCGCCACGCTGCTGTCGGGCTACGGAATCACGCGTCTTGTGGCGCCGAGCATCACGAAACGGCAGGCCTGCGACTTCGCGTACTTGCGCGCTTGCTCCTTGCCGACGAGCGGGTTCTTGTCTTCCGATTTCGCTTCGAGGACGATCAGCGGGAAGCTTTTAGCGTCGAGCAGCAGGAAGTCGACGAAGCCCTTGCTCGTCTTCTCGAAGTTCGCGCCCAGGGCGTCCAGGTCGGACGACTTGATCGTCACGCTGGGTTCAAGGCGGATGTTCGCGGGCCGGCTGCCGTCCGCAAAGAAGCGCCACCCGGCCGCTTCAAGCTGCTTGTTGATCTTGATGCGGGCCGTGGCTTCCTTGTTGGTCATGCGGCGCTCGCGTTCCTTTCCAGCGCCTGCACCCGTCCCTGCACCTGCTGGATGTGGCTGCGCAGCGCGTACAACTCGTCGGCATACGCCAGCGGCACCGCAATGTGCTCGACCCGTTTCTCCAGCGCCTCCAGCTCGCGCGTCAGTTCATTCGCCGGCCGGTGCCCGACCTCGGCCTCCACCGCGCGCAACTGGCCGTACCAGCGGAAGATGCGCGAACGCACGCGGAACTCGTACAGCGGTGGCAGCATCCGCGACAGCGGCAGCAGCACCGCGATCAGTGTCACCAGCACCGGCCACATGCGCTCGAACAGGTTGGCCAGCCAGAACGGCAGGTAGCGCTGCAGGAACGGCACGCCGTTGCGGTAGAAGCGCTCGGCCTCGGCGGCCAGCGGCCGTTCGGTGTTGCGCGCGTTCGGGAACTCGCCCTTGCGGTGGAACCAGCCGGCGCTGCCATGCACCTGCTGCGCCGCCTGCACGAAGAGCTGGATCAACGCCGGGTGGGTGCTGTCGCGTGCCACCAGCGTGCCGGTCGGCGCGACGAGTGGCACGTCTTGCGGCGGCAGGTCGCGCGCCAGGTCGATCACGCCGCGCGGCAGCGTGACCGGGCTGATGAACGGGAACTGGCGCGAGTAGGCCTCGGCCTGCGTGAACGGCAGCAGCCCGATGCCCGGCGTCTGCAGCAGCATCTGCACCATCAGCGACTCGGGTGCCGAGATGAACACCAGCGCGTCGAGCGGGCCCTCGAGCAGCTCGACGACGGCCGGGGTCTGGTTCAGCCGCACCAGGTCCAGGCTCTTCGGTTCGATGTGGTTGGCCTCGATCAGCTTGTCCACCAGCACCGCCACGCCGCTGCCCTGCGCGCCGACGTTGATGCGCCAGCCGACCAGTTGCGACAGGCTCTCGAACGGGCGGCCCTGCAGCAGGCGCTGCCGCGCGTCTTCGCGGTAGAAGACCCAGATCGGCTCGTAGAACAGGCTGCCCAGCGACACCAGCCCGGCGTCGGCGTCTTCCTCGGGCCCGTACTTGCGGTCGGCGCCGCCCTGCACGAAGGCGAGATCGACGCCCGAGTTGGGGTCGCGCAGCAGCGTCAGGTTTTCGGCCGAGCCCTGCGTCGCGCGCAACTCGACCGTGATGCCGTGGCGCTTGAGCAGCTCGGCGTAGCGCTTGCCGAACTCGGCATACGCGCCCTGTTCGGTGCCGGTGGCCAGCACCACGCGCCGCGGCGGCGACGGGTCGAGCACCCAGTAGGCGATGACGAGCAGCGCGATAGCCAGCAGCGCGAACGGGCCGATCGTTACCAGCGCGTCATGCGCGGAAAGCGGGGGGAAAGGCGAGTCGCTGCTCGGGTCGTCGTGGCGATCGGTGGCCATGCAGGTGCGGGGCGTTGTTCGGTGCGGTGTTTGCAGCGCGCACGATAACCGGTTGGCTGGCAACCCCCAAGCTTGCGGCGTCGCCGCTTCGCTGCGCCCATGCGGCGCAGGCCGCCTTGGGGGCGGCCCGGCGCCGGCCTGAGCGCAGTATCCTGTCCGGCGTTTCACCCACGAGGCCCGAACCACGATGCGACTGCTGCTGGTCGAAGACGACCGCATGATCGGCGACAGCCTGCGCCAGGCCCTGCGCGACGAAGGCTATGCGGTCGATTGGGTCTACGACGCGCGGGCTGCGAACGCCACGCTCGCTTCCGAGCGCTTCGACCTGGTGCTGCTCGACCTCGGCTTGCCCAACGCGCAGCAGTGGGGTGGTGGGCTCGACGTGCTGCGCGCGCTGCGCGAGCGCAAGGACGCGACGCCGGTGATCGTGCTGACCGCGCGCGACGCGCTCGACGACCGCGTGGCCGGGCTCGACGCCGGCGCCGACGACTACCTCGTCAAACCGTTCGAGCTCGACGAGCTGAACGCGCGCATGCGCGCCGTACTGCGGCGCCAGGCCGGGCGCGGCGAGCCGGTGCTCGCGCACGGCGCGTTGCGGCTCGACCCGGCCACGCGCCAGGTCACGCTGGCCGGCGCGCAGGTGGCCCTGTCGGCACGCGAATTCGCGGTGCTCGAAGCCTTGCTGCTGCGGCCGGGCGCGATCCTCTCGCGGGCCCAGCTCGAAGACCGGCTCTACGGCTGGGGCGAAGAGATCGAGAGCAACGCGGTCTCGGTCTACATCCACCAGTTGCGGCGCAAGCTGGGTGCCGAGGTGATCAAGAACGTGCGCGGGGTGGGGTACTACGTCGGTGGCGCTCCCGGCCCCGCGGCATGACCTCCATCCGCGCCCGCCTCCTCGCCTGGATCCTCGCCACGCTGGCCTTCGGTGCGGTGGTGATGGGCTTCGCCGCCTACCACAACGTGCTCCACGAAACCGAGGCGCTGTTCGACTACCAGTTGCGCCAGATGGCGCTCTCGCTGCGCGACCAGGGCGAGATCGCGCCGGCGCAGGCGGGGGCGCTCACCGACACTGACTTCGATTTCGTGGTCCAGATCTGGACCGTCGATGGCCGCTCGATCTACGCCTCGCGCGCCCACCCCGAACTGCCGGCGCGCGCCGTGCTCGGCTTCGCCGATGTCGCGGCCGGCGACAAGACCTGGCGCACCTTCAGCGTTGCCACGCCGCACCGGGTGATCCAGGTCGCGCAGCCGCTGCAGATTCGGCAGCGCCTGGCGGCCGAGGCGGCGCTGCGCAGTGTGCTGCCGCTGCTCGCCGTCGCACCCCTGATGGCCGCGGCCGTGTGGTGGCTGGTGTCCTTCGCCTTGCGCCCGCTGCAGCGCGTGGCCGGCAACGTGCGTACGCGGGACGCCGAGTCGCTGGCGCCGCTGGCGCTGCAAGGCCTGCCCGACGAAGTCACGCCGCTGGTGCAGGCGCTGAACGCGCTCTTGCAACGCCTGGCCACCGCCTTCGGCGCCCAGCGCGCCTTCGTTGCCGACGCGGCGCACGAACTGCGCTCGCCGCTGACCGCGCTGCGCTTGCAGATCGCGCGGCTGCGCAACTCGCCCGACGCGGCGGCGCGCCAGTCGGCGCTCGACGCGCTCGCGGCCGGCGTCGAGCGATCGGTGCGGCTGGTCGAGCAACTGTTGACGCTCGCCCGCAGCGAGCCGGGGGCACCAACGGCTGCGGCCGAGGCGATCGACCTTGCCGAACTGGTGCGCCAGGCGGTGGCCGATACCGTGCCCTTCGCCGTCTCGCGCGGGATCGAGTTCGAGCTCGACGCTGCCAGCGGCGTGCAGATCGACGGCGACCGGGCGGCGCTGGCGGCACTGGCGCGCAACCTGGCCGACAACGCGGTCCGCTACGCGCCCTCGGGCAGCAGGGTGCAGGTGCGCGTGGGCTTCGACAGCGCTGCGCCCACGCTGTGGGTTGACGATGCCGGGCCCGGCATTCCAGCCGCCGAGCGCGACCGCGTCTTTGACCGCTTCTACCGCCGCGAGGCCACTGGGCAGGGCGAGGCTGCGCAAGGCACCGGCCTCGGCCTGGCCATCGTGCGCAGCGTGGCCGAACGTCATGGCGCCACGGTCACGCTGGCCGAGTCGCCGGGGGGCGGGCTGCGGGTGGTGGTGCGGTTCGTGCCGTTGCGCTGAGCGCCTGCACGGTCAGCCAGGCTGGCGGGTGGTGCTCGAAGTGCGGCCGAAGCGCAGGCCGGCGTGCTAGCCCGACACGCAGCTTGTGGTTGCACCGAAACTTCGCAAGTGCCGGCCCGGTGGAACCCGGTGCGGGCTTGCGCCGTCCACAGATTTGCGGATGCCCTGCCGCCGCTGCGGCCATAGACTTTGCGCGTCGCCCGCTGGGTAGGCCCGCCGGTCGAGCCAGGCGGCGCGGGTCCAGGACCCGACAGGTACTTTTTTGGCTGGTAGCGAAAACGGGCTCGAACGCCGCGCCCTGTTTGCCGGTGAACCCGCCGGCCCGTGGAGTCCACATGTCCGACCGAGTCCCGGAATTGCCTTCAAATCCCACGCCGGAGGCGTTGAAGAAGTTCGTGGAGGAAGCCACGCAACGCACTGCGGCGGTTGCGGCGTTGACGGCCGAGATCAACGCACGCAAAGGGCTGGCGGCGGCTCAAGACACGTCGAAGTCACCGCTTGCCGATCAACTGGCCGCCGTCAAGGCAGCGAAAGATCTGGCCGACGCGAAGAAGGCCCAAGCCGACGCCGAGAGGGCGCAGGCTGAAGCCGCGGGGGCCGCCGCCAAGGCCAGGTTCGGCGACATCCCGAAGTCAGGCTACTCGGGCACCGCCCAACTCAATGCCGGCGCGGGCCAGGCCGAGGCGTTGCTGCTGGGTTCGGTGGCTGTGATGAACATCGCCGCAAGAATGGCGTGTTCGCTGAAGGCTGACTTGCCCGAGGGTGTGACCAAGCTGCTGTTGTGCACCCCGACCACGCTGCCCGACTTTCAGGCGCTGCAAGCGTTCAACGCGCAACGAGCCGGCTTCAAGCTCGCGTTCGATCGTGCCGAGCGAGCCGCACCGGGCGCTCGGCGAAGCGAGATGCTTGCGGCAGCCGTGCCCACGGTGGGGCTGGCACTCGACGCCCTGAACAGCGTGCTGGGGTACTTCAAGTCGGACTTCACTTTCCAGGGCATCGAAGTCGCGTCCACCGATGGCATGCTGCTGGCCGCACTGGCCGGCGCGCTGAAGGCGCGAGGCATTCCCACTCAGGTGCCGGCGCTGTACCAGGCGGCCGCCTCGGCCACCGTGGGCGACATCGTTGAACCCTTCCGTTGGGCGCAACAGGCGCGCGAACGTGTGCTGCAGCTCGAACAAGCGCTGTCGGAGCTGGACCGGCAAATCGCCGAAGCGTTGCGCACCCCGCCCGAGAGCCCGGCCGGCGCCGACACCGGCTCTGTGGTGTTGCAGCGGCAGGCAAGGGAAGCGAAAGACGCGCTCGCCTTGTGGAAGCCGCTGGCCGACCGGCTCGAAGCCTGGACCGCTCAACTCGGCACCAGCGACGACAAGGGCAGCGTGCCCTTGTCCACCATCGTTCGCCAGGCCGGATTGCGCGCAGGGCTCGACACCGACACCGCGCTGGCCGTGGTGCAACTCCACAAGGTGGCGGGTTCGGCCTATGCCAAGCGCAACCTGCTGACGACGCTGTTCTGGTTCAACCCCTTCTTCGTGATGGGGGGCGCGGTCGCCACCATGACGGCGTTTCATGGCAAGACCGGCGAGGTGTTCAGTTCGGTGCTGCAACCCTGGCACGGCGAGTACCACTCGGTCCCGGACGTCACCTTCGCGGTCAACAAGCCGTTGTGGGCTGCGGTACTACAAGGAGAAAAGCATGAGCATCGATGAACTGCTGTTGCACCGGCGGTCGGCCGGCGTGCTGGTGCGGTTGGCGTCGTCCACCCCGGCGGACCTGGCCTCGCTCGGCAAGCTGTTCGATGCCGAGGCCGGCTCGCGGGGCGCCATGCTCATGTCCGGGGCGGCCCGCGGTCGCCGCAAGGCCGCCGCGCCGCTCCCGCCGATGCTGGTGTTTCCCAGGCTGGGCATGGCCTACGGAGCGGTCACGCTCGACGGCCTGGCGGCGATGCGCAAGCACAAGGCCGCGGGCAGTGTGACCGAGGCCAACGGCCTGCGCATGATCCGGCCGGTGCCCTACACCAGCCTGGCCAGTTCAACCATGGCGTCCGCGCCCGACAAGGGCCCGAGCTGGGGCATCCGGGCGCTGAAAGCGGACGCGCTGTGGGCCGAGGGGTTGACCGGAAAAGGCGTGCTTGTCGGGCATCTCGACACGGGCGTCGACGGTATCCATCCGATGCTCGAAGGGGCGATCGAGAAGGCGGCCGTGTTCGACTGGGCGGGCGTCGAACGCAAGGCCGGTCCACCGCCCACCGACAGCGGCGACCACGGCACCCACACCGCAGGGACCATCGCCGGGCGCCCGGTGAAGCAGGTGCACGCCGGCGACGCACCGGGCGCCCGGCTGTTGACGGCCGAGGTCATCGAAGGAGGCGACAGCATTGCGCGCGTGCTGGGTGGCATGGAATGGGTGCTCGCGAACGGCGCGAGGGTGCTGAGCATGTCGCTGGGTTGGCCCACTTACAGCGACAGCTTCCTGAACATTGTCGATGCGCTGCGGGCCAATGAATGCCTGCCCGTGATCGCGTCCGGCAACGAGTCGGAAGGTTCGACGCGCTCGCCGGGAAACTACGCTCAGGCGCTCAGCGTGGGCGCGGTCGGCCCCGACGGGCGCATTCCGATGTTCTCGGGCAGCGAGATCATGGATCGCCTGCAAGACAGGGTCGTGCCCGACATCGTGGCGCCCGGGGTGGACATCTGGTCGGCGGCGCCGGGTGGCGGCTTCCAGATGATGCAGGGTACGTCCATGGCCACGCCCCACATCGCGGGCCTGGCGGCCCTGTTGTTCGAGGGCTTTCCGAATGCCACGGTCGCCCAGGTGGAGGCGGCGATCTTCACGTCGGCAAAGCGTTCCGGTCAGATGCCGGAAACCCGCGCCGGCCGCGGCTTGCCCGACGCGCTGGCCGCGCTGGCGGCACTGAAGGCGGCGGTGGGATAGGAGCCGGCGTGGGCCCGTGCCAAAGGCGGTCACTGCGCTCGAGGCTCGGCGCTATATCATCGGTTGCCGTTTCGCCTCTCGATCGGGGCGGCGTGCGACAGGAGCCGATCTCATGCAACCCAAGGTTGAAACAAGCCTTCAACGTGCTTTGGAGTCGAACGCAGGGCCCGAAGAACTGATCGATGTCGTGCTCAGTTTCCAGCCTGCAACCGGGCTCGCTGCATCGCCGCCGATGCCGCTGCTTCAGCGCCGAGAAGTTCGTGCGGCCGCGATGTCGAAGACCATCGAGCAGGCCTTGGCTCGTGCGGAGCAGGCCACCGGCGCACAGCCTACGCAGGTCACGCCGTTTCCCTTGACAGGCAGCGCCTTCGTGCAGGCCCCGAGGCGGTATTTTCGCGCCCTGCTCGATCAGGACGAAGTTGCGGGTGCCATGCTGAATTCGAGCGCATCGCAACCCTGACTGGATTGCGGTTGCTGCCGCAGGGCCCGCATGGAACGCATCACGATGTCGATCGACGAACGCCTGGCGCGCGACTTCGACCGCCTGATCGAGCAGCGCCGCTACGCCAGCCGCTCCGAGGCGTTCCGCGACCTGCTGCGGCGCGAGATCGAGGCCCAGCGTGGTTCGCGCGATGTCAAGACGCACTGCGTCGCCACGCTGTCCTACGTCTACAACCACCGCGCACGCCAGCTCGGCGAGCGCCTCGCGCAGGCCCAGCACGAGCACCATGACCTGGTGGTCTCGGCAACGCGGGTGCCGCTGGATCACGAGAACTGCCTGGAGACGGTGATCCTCAAAGGCAGCGCCGCGGCCGTGCACGCCTTCGCCGACCGGGCCCAGGCCGAGCGCGGTGTGCGCCACGGCCAGCTGAACCTGGTCTCGGTCGATGTCGGCGACGCGCATGACGCCACCGACACGCACCGCCACCACGGCCACCTGCACCTGATGCCGCGCTCCTGAGGCGCCGCGGCCGCACGGCCGCTCCTGGCCTGGCGAAATGTAGGAACTTATGTAATATTTTTCCTACCGTATGGAGAGGCCTGTTTCGCCGCGACGGCCTGCATCCAGGAAGCGCATCGCCGCGTATGCCTCCCACCAATTTTTGTTTTCTTCCTACCGGACACTGCGATGCCGCCGTTTCGATACCGCCGCCACGCCCTGGCTGCAGCCGTGGCAGCGAGCTGTGCGCTGCTGCCCACCCAGCCGGCCCGGGCCCAGACGACCGTGGCCGCGGTCAAGCTCGACAAAGTCGAAATCACCGGCCACTACGACAACGCAGTCGGCAGCTCCGACGCGGCGAGCGAGGGCCGCTTCGGCCAATTGCTGATCGAGCAGCGCCCGCTGCTGCGCCCCGGCGCGCTGCTCGAATACGTGCCCGGCCTGGTGGTCACGCAGCACAGCGGCGCCGGCAAGGCCAACCAGTACTTCCTGCGCGGCATCAACCTCGACCACGGCACCGACTTTGCGACCCGCTTCGCCAACATGCCGGTGAACCTGCGCACCCACGCTCACGGCCAGGGCTGGACCGACCTCAACTTCGTGATTCCCGAACTGGTCGGCAATGTCGACTACTTCAAGGGCCCGTACTTCGCCAGCGTGGGCGATTTCGGCTCGGCCGGTGGCGCGAACATGTTCCTCACCAACGGGTTGAAAGAGAGCATCGCCCTCGCGACGCTGGGCGACGACAGCTATCAGCGCGGCCTGCTCGCCGGTTCACCGCAACTCGGCGACGGCACGCTCACCTACGCCCTGGAGCTGCTGCACAGCGACGGCCCGTGGGAGGTGCCCGACAACTACCGCAAGGTCAACGGCCTGCTGCGCTACAGCACCCGGCTCGGCGAGGGGCAACTGGCCGTCACCGCGATGGGCTACAGCGGCAAGTGGGACTCGACCGACCAGGTCGCGCAGCGCGCGATCGACTCGGGCCTGATCGGGCGCTACGGCACGCTGGACGCCAGCGACGGCGGCACCTCGTCGCGCTACAGCCTGTCGGCCGACTACGCGGTACCGCTGGCGGGCGGCCAGTTCCAGACCACCGCCTACTGGTTCCAGTACAAGCTCGACCTGTTCTCGAACTTCACTTACCTCCTCTCCGATCCGGTCAACGGCGACCAGTTCGAGCAGCAGGACAACCGCAACGTGTTCGGCTGGCTCGGCGAGTGGAACCGCGCCGGCGAGCTGTTCGGCCAGCCGACGAACAACACCCTCGGCTACGAGTTCCGGCAAGACCGCATCAAGCCCGTCGGGCTGTACGCCACGAAGCAGCGCGGGCGGCTCTCGACCACGCGCGAGGACGATGTGGTCGAAGGCAGCCTCGGCCTGTATGCGCAGAACGACACGCGCTGGAACGAGTGGTTCCGCTCCATCGCCGGGCTGCGCTACGACACCTACCGCTTCAACGTCACCGCGCTCAGCGACCCGGCGAACTCGGGCAACAAGACCGCCGGCATCTGGTCGCCCAAGCTCTCGCTGGTGTTCGGGCCGTGGGCGCAGACCGAGTATTTCGTGAATGCCGGCTACGGCTTTCACAGCAACGACGCGCGCGGGGTGACGATCAAGGTCGATCCCGCCACCGGCAACCCGGTGGACGCCGCGACGCCGCTGGTGCGCAGCAAGGGCGCCGAACTCGGCCTGCGCACCGAGGCCGTCGCCAACCTGCAATCGTCGCTCGCGCTGTGGTACCTGAAGATCGACAGCGAACTCGCCTTCGTCGGCGACGCCGGCACCACCGAAGCCGGCCGGCCGTCAGAGCGCTACGGCGTGGAGTGGTCGAACCGCTGGCGGCCCGCGTCGTGGTTGTTCGTCGATCTCGACTTGGCCTGGAACCACGCCCGCTTCACCGGCTACGCGCCGGAGGGCGACTACATCCCCGGCGCGCCGGACGTGGTGGTCTCGGCCGGGCTCGGCGTGCAGCAGTACGGGCCGTGGTCGGGCGCGATGTTCCTGCGCTACATCGGCGCGTACCCGCTGGTCGAGGACAACAGTTTCCGCTCCGACCCGCAAACCGTTTTCGACGCGCAAGTGGGCTACCAGTTCACGCCCAACCTCAAGCTGCGGCTCGACGTGTTCAACCTCTTCAACCAGCAGACCGACGACATCACCTACCGCTACGAATCGCGCCTGCCCGGCGAGCCGGCTGCGGGCGTGGTGGACAACCACATCCACCCGGGCGAGGAGCGGAGCTTTCGGGTGTCGCTGTCGTACCGGTTCTAGCCTCGGCCGAGGTCAACCGGCGGCCGTTGCGCGAGACCGGCCGGCGCTGCGAGGCAGGGCTGCTCAGCCCGCCCGCCGTCAGCGCCTGCCAAGCGTGCGTGAAGGCTCCGGCCGCTTGAAGGTGAGGGCTCGCCGCACGCCGGCCTCGAGCACCCGCGGGTCGACCGGCTTGACCCAGTACTCGAACGCGCCCAGGCTCATCGCCTTGATGATGTCCATCGACAGGACGTCGCCGGTGAGGATCGTCACCCGCAGGCCGCGGTTGGCGATCGCCTCGCTGATGCGACGGACCACTTCGAGGCCCGAAATGTCGGGGAGGTGCATGTCCAGAAGCACCAGGTCCGGGTGCTCGCTGTGGACCAGGCGGACCCCTTCGAGGCCGGTGGACGCATGGATCAGTTGGACCCCGGGGTGCATCGCCAGCCCGGCCTCGACCACCGCGAAATTGAGCGCCTCGTCTTCGATGTAGAGCACCTTGCCGCGCAGCTCGGCGGGGGGTGGGGCGGGAGGGGGTTGGGCTGACATCGGTCACTGCGGCGCGGGCCGTCATTGTTGCACCGGGAACGCGGCTCAAGGCGCGCGCATTGCGGCCCGAACGCCTTCGATCAGGGCCGTCAGTTCGGCGATCAGCGCGTCGCACCGGGCGGCCACGGTGCGCCGGTCGGCGCGCTCGTGGACGGCGGATTGCAGCGCTGCCGCCGCCGTCGAGATGGCAGCGGCGCCGACGTTGCCGGCCGCGCCCTTCAGCGTGTGGGTGCGCAACATCACGGCGGCCATGTCGCCCGCCGCGAGCGCCTGGGCAAGCTGCTCCGCGTCCTGCGCATGGGTGTCGACAAACAGGCCCAGGATCCGCGCATAGACGGCCGGGTTGCCGAGCACCATGGCCAGCCCGCGCTCGGCGTCCAGCCCGGCCACCCCGGCCCAGCGCTGCGCTGGCAGGGGCAGGCCGGGTGGCGCCGCGTGCGGCGGTGCTGCCGGCGCGTGATCGAGCGTGCTGGCGCCACGGGGCGGCAACCATTTCAGCAGCGCGGCGTAGAGCGCGGGCGGATCGACCGGTTTGGGCACGAAGTCGTTCATGCCCGCGGCCAGGCAGGCCCGCCTGTCCTCGTCGAACGCGTTCGCCGTCATGGCAAGAACGGGCGTCGTGGCGCACTCCGGCAGCAGCCGCAGGGCACGGGTTGCTGCCAGCCCGTCGAGCAGCGGCATCTGCACATCCATCAGGATCAAGGGGTAGGCCCTGGCGCTCGCCATCTGCACGGCTTCACGCCCGTCGACGGCCACATCCACTGCCAGGCCCGCGCCGTGCAACAGCTCGACCGCGACGCTGCGATTGATGGCGTTGTCCTCGGCCAGCAGCAGCCGCACGCCGGCGTGGCGACGGCGCAGTTCGGCCTCGGCGCTGCCGGCCGGTTCGGCATGGTCAACCGCGGCCGCCGGCATCACGCCATGGCCCCGCTCCAGCCAGGCCGTGAACCAGAATGTGCTGCCCTTGCCCGGCACGCTCTCGACCCCGGCTTCGCCACCCATCAGCCCGACCAGTCGGCGCGTGATGGCCAGCCCGAGCCCGGTGCCGCCGTACTCGCGCGTGGTCGAGGAATCGGCCTGCTCGAAGGCATTGAACAGGCCGGCCTGGTGTGCCGGTTCGATCCCGATGCCCGTGTCCTCGACCTCGAAACGGACGCGGATCGCGTTGCCGCTTTCTTCCAGCAGGACGGCGCGCAAGGCGATGCCGCCGTGCTCGGTGAACTTGACGGCATTGCCGGCATAGTTGAGCAGCGCCTGACGCAGCCGCGTCGGGTCGCCTCGCAGCCACAGCGGCACCGCGTCCGGGTCGATCGTGAGCGCCAGACCCTTGAGGTGGGCCTGGTCGGCGATCAGCGAGCGCACGTGGTCGAGCACGGAACCGAGTGCGAAGTTGGTGTGTTCGAGTTCGAGCTTGCCAGCCTCGATCTTCGAGAGGTCGAGGATGTCGTTGATGACCGACAACAGGTGCGCGGCGGCGGTGTCGATGTGGCCCAGCCGTTCGGCCTGCTCCGGCGTCGGGCGGCCCCGGCGCAGCAGATGGGTCAGGCCGATGATGGCGTTCATCGGGGTCCGGATCTCGTGGCTCATGTTGGCCAGGAAGCTGCTCTTGGCCCGGTTGGCCGCCTCGGCGGCGGCGGTGGCCTGCGCGAGTTCAGCGGTGCGCGAGAGCACCAGTTGCTCCAACTGGTGGCGGTGCTGTTCGAGTTCGATCGTGGCCCGCATCCGTTCGGTGATGTTGGTGTGTGCGATCACCGCACCTTCCTGCGCACGCTCGCCCAAGGGCATGACGGTCATGCTGTACCACCGCTGTTCGGTCGGCGCGTGGCACGCATACTCAAGGTTGAAGCGGGGCAGGTTGCCGCGAAGCACGGCCTCGATGCCGTGGTGGGCGTTCAACGACGAGTCGGGGAAGGGCTCGCTGCTCGCCTTGCACACGGCGAGGTAGTTGCTGCCGACATCGACCTGTGGCGCCGGGTCGCCGGGCACGGCGCCGTTGTCGCGCGCATAGCGCCGCCAGGGTTCGTTCACCGCTTGAATCACGCCGTCGCGATCGATCACCGCAATCTCGGCATCGACCGAGTTCAGGATCGCGTTCTTGAAGGCCTCGCTCTCCTGCAACGCCTGTTCGCGTTGGGCCAGGGTCGCGAGCGTGCGGTTGAAGCCATCGATGAGCTCGCCGATCTCGTCGGGCCGGCCCACGGGCAAGGCTTGCAGCGGCTGGTGCGCATCGGCACGGGCGCGCAGCGTAGCCGCGGCGACGCTCAAGGGCGCCAACTGGTGGCGCAGCCGCCACCAGGTCAGGGCCGCTGCCAGCACCGTGAGCAAGGCCGTGGCGAGCAGCATGCGTTGCTGCATCGAGCGGATCGGCGCGAAGGCCTCCGCAGTGGGCAGTATCGCGGCGACGAACCAGCCTGCGGCCGGAATGCGCTTGGCCGCCGAGAGCTCTTCGACGCCGCGCGAACTGAGCGCGACACCGAAGCCTTCGTAGCCGCCGCGATAGCGGTCGGCCATCAGGTTGCTGCCCAGTGAGGGAAAGGGCTGCATCACCAGGCGCTTGTCAGAGCCCGTCACCAGCAGGCCATGCTGCGGCGCCGCCAGCACGTAACCGCCGGTCTGGCCATAACGGTTGTGTTCCAGCGTGTCGAGGAAGTTGGGTTTGGCGAGGCTGGTGGTGCCGATCACGGCACCGAGGGTCTGGCCGCGCTCGTCGAGGATCGCGGTCACGATCGGGAACATGGGCTGCTTCAGCAACGGCTCGACCGCGGGGCGGCCGACGACGCGGCGCTGCTGACCGGACAGGACTGCCTGCACCGCTTCGTCATCGGCAAAGCGCTTGCCCACGCGCCCGGCTCCAGAGACGTCGGCGAGCGCCACCCCGTCGCGCCCGACCACCTGCACGCCAGCGTTGAAGTACGTCATCAACACGATCTTCTGTTCGAGCAGCCGCTGCAACGCCGCCGGGCTGGCGAGCAAGTGCCCATCGATCATGCCGGCGACGAGGCTCAAGGCCTCGATCCGATTTTCCAGTTGCTCGTCGATCGAGGCTGCCAGCACCGACACGGTTGAGAACTGCTGTTCGCCGATCAGCCGTTCCATGTCGTCGCGCAGCACATGGCCGGTATAGAGCGCGAGTGAGCCGACGCCGAGCACGAAGATCGTCAATGTGAAGACGGTCACCCGGGTCTTGAGAGACCCGGTCTGGAGCGCGTGCCGGTTCATTCGGGCTTCCTGGGGCAGAGCCCTAGTTTGCGCCTGTTCGCGCCTGCGGCCGCGGCTGCCACCGCTGCCGCCCGAGCCGTCGGTGCGCCCGGCCGGCGGCGGCTGATCGGTCAGCGTGCCCTCAGTGGCGTGTCAGAGCGTGTCCGAGCACATCCGAGCGCTTCAGGGCTCGACGGCGAAGGTCAGCCCCGCGCTCGCCGCCAGGCGCTGCAGCAGTGGCGCGGCCATCGCGGCGGCCGGCGTCCAGATGCCGCCGGGGGTGGCGCTGGCGTCCTGCAGCAGGCACATCGCGGCCTCGGCGATCATCCGCGAGGTCGAGCCGTAGCCCGGGTCGCGCTCGCCCTTGACACCGACGCGCAGGCTCTGCCCGGCCGCGTTCTGGCCGAGGAACAGCAGGTCGTAGAAGCCCGCTTCGCGCTCCTCGCGCGTCGGCCCTTCACCCGGCTGCGGCCCGCCCTCGGCGCCGAGCGACTTGTCGGCTGCAACGGCGTGGGCGATCGCCTCGCCCTTGGCGCCGGGGCCCGTGACCATCATCTCGTCGTAGACGAAGTCGCGCCCATAGGCGTGCTTGAGCAGGAAGTTCGAGCGGTGCACGTTGCGGGTATTGATGGCCGCCATCACGAACGGTGCGACCCAGACACCGAGCGCCTCGTCGAGCATCGGCTTGTTGCCCGACGGCTGGCGCGGGCCAACGAATCCCGGCGTCAGCGAAAACGGGTTGCGCAGCAGGTTCATCACCGCCGGGTCGCCCATCGCCGCCGCCATGGTGGCCTTCAGGCTGGCCGCGGTGCCGCCGGAGAACGTGCCCTTCAGCTTGCGCACCCGGCCGCGCACCCGCGCCGCCGTGCTGCCGAAGCGAGCCTGCATTTCCTGCTGCAGCAGCCACACCCCGAGGTCGAACGGGATCGAGTCGAAGCCGCACGAAAAAACGATCCGCGCGCCGCTGGCTTGCGCCGCCTGCTCATGGGCGTCGATCATCTGGCGCATCCAGGCCGGCTCGCCGCACAGATCGACGCAGTCGACACCGCTGCCCGCGCACGCCGCCACCAGCTCGTTGCCGTAGAGCTGGTACGGGCCCACGGTCGTGAGCACCAGCCGCGTCTGCGCCATCAGCGCCTGCAGGCTGGCGGCATCGGCGCTGTCGGTCACGACAAGTGGCGTGTCGACCGGCGCGCCGAGCTCGTCGCGCACTGCCGCCAGCTTGGCCGCGCTGCGGCCGCCCATCGCCCAGCGCAGGCCGCTGCCGGCGGGGGAGCGCTGCAGCAGGTACTCGACCACGAGCCGCCCGGTGAAACCGGTTGCGCCGTGGACCACGAGATCGAAGGGCTTGCTCATCGTTGCTCCTGTTTGGGTCTGTGCGGCCGTTGCGGGCCGCCCGCCGGGCCGACGCCGGGTGACATCATTTTGCGGTCATGCGGGCATGCGGGCGTCGAGGCAGCGCCTCAGTCGGCCACCACCAGCCCTTCGGCCACCACCACCCGCGACAGCGCCTGCTCGAATTGCGTGCGCGCGGCCGCGGCCAAGCCGCTCAGGTGCAGGTGCAGCGCCGTGTCGGCCCCGCTGCCCGAGACGCAGTCGGCGCTGTAGCGCTCGAAGTGGGCCAGCTGCAGCACGATCTCGGCCAGATGGCGCGGGCACTCACAGGCCACCGACGACACCTGCTGCGCCAGGCTGGCCAGCGCTTCGTCACTGAAGCGGCGCGGTGCCGCCTGCCAGGCCGGCGCGTCGGGCGGTGCCGAGCGCCGGCGCGGCGCGATCAGTTGCGCCAGCTCGCGCGGCGCCACCGGTTCACGGCGCACGGTAGCGCCAGCCGCGTCGAGGGTGGCGACCACCGCTTCGGCGCCGAAGGCGTAGAGCACGACCACCGCCCCGGCGCGCCACTGCGCCGCGAGCGCGAGCACCCGTTGCGCCGTGGCCGGCTGGAGCGAAGGCAGGTGCACCAGCAGCACCTCGACCGGGCCTGGCGCGGGGCCGGCCGCCTCGGCTTCGTCGAGACGGTCGTGCACCGCCAGCAGCTCGCAGCCGCCGAGCGCCGTCAGCTTCTGCGCCGCGGCGCGACCGACCACCACCAGGCGTGGGGCGAGCCCGGCGTCTGGCGCCACGCGGCTCGACAGGCCGCCGGCCAGCCCTTCCAGCGTCTCCAGCGTGAGCCCGGCCAGCGTGCCGATGGCGTGGCCGTTGTCGGTCAGGCGCTTGAGCAGGCGCAGGCGCTGCACATCGTGGTTCGAGTAGAGGCGCTGCCCGGTGGCCGTCTTCGGCGCATCAACGACGCCGTAGCGGCGCTCCCAGACGCGCAATGTGGTGACGGGCAGGCCAGCGAGCCGGGCGACGGCGCCGCTGCGCAGGCCGATCGGGCCGATCGCGAGAGAGGGAGGTTTGGGCATGAGACGCCTGCGTTGGGGTGAGAACCCGCATGATAGGCCGGTTGACTCTGAAGTGACTCGATAATGAAGGCGTATCTCGGCAATAAACATCTACAACTCAGAGTCAATGAGGATTAATATGGAGTCAACAAGTGATCACCGAACTGCATCAGCACCTGGATGTCTGTTCATCAACCCTGAAAGGCTGTGCCATGTCCACCCCCGCAAGCGTTGCCGTCATCGGCGCCGGCCTGGCCGGCACGGCCTGCGCCGCCAGCCTTCAACGCGCCGGATTGCAGGTCACGCTGTTCGACAAGTCGCGCGGCGTGGGCGGCCGCATGGCCACCCGCCGTGCCAGCTGGACCGGCGCCGGGGGCGTGGCGCAGTCGGCCGAGTTCGACCACGGCACGCAGCACTTCAGCGCCTGCCAGCCGCGCTTTCGGGCGGTGATGGCGCGCGCCCGGGCGGTGGGCTGTGCCGCCGAGTGGCGGCCGTGGGTCTACCGCGACCGGCCCGGTTCGGTGGCCGGGCACAGCTTCGTCGCCGTGCCGAACATGCCGGCCTTGTGCCGGCACCTGCTGGGCGGTGTGCCGCTGCGCCTCGGCCACTCTGTGCAGCGGCTGCAACGCAGCAGCGCCGGCTGGCAGATCGTGGTCGAAGGCGCGGGCGGTGAAACGCAGGGCCCGTTCGACCACGTGATGCTGGCCCTGCCGCCGGGGCAGGCCGCGCTGCTGCTGGCCGGCCACGCCGACGCCTGGGCCGACACCCTGGCCGCGGTGCCGATGTTGCCCTGCTGGACCTTGATGGCCGTGACCGACGACGTCGATTGGCGCTGGGACGCGGCCGAGCCTGCTGTGGGCCCGCTGGCCTGGGTTGCCCGCAACGATCGCAAGCCCGGCCGTGACGCCGTGCCAGGCTGTGCCACCTGGGTTGCGCACGCCACCGCGGCCTGGAGCGCAGAGCACCTCGAAGACGAGCCTGCCGCCGTCGCCGACGCGCTGGGTGCGGCACTCGCCGCCCAGATGCCCGGCATTCCGGCGCCGCGCTGGTGGCACGGCAGCGTGCACCGCTGGCGCTATGCCGCGCCAGCCGCGCCCGCGGCGGCGGGGGGTGATTGCTGGTGGGACGCGCGCCTGGGGCTCGGGGTTTGCGGTGATTTCCTGACCGGCGGCAACGCCGAGGCAGCGTGGCGTTCCGGTGACGAACTGGCCGACACCGTGGCGGCGTGGCTCGACGCTGAAGACGAGGCCGCTGCCCGCGGCCAGACCGTTGAAGCACACGCCGAGCCGGCCGACGCTGCCGAAGCCGCTTGAGGCTGCACTGGCGCACCGGGCCGCGTTGGGTGCTGAACGTGCGCGCCGCATGAACGCGCGGGTCACGCCTTGACCGCGCCGTTGCAGGGAGCCGCGATGACGTCGCTGCCCGCCGGATTTCGGGCCCTCGTCATCGGTGCATCGGGCGCGATCGGCGCGGGTTTCGTGCGCGTGCTGCAAGCCATGCCTGCCGCAGGCGCAGTGGTCGCCATCCACCGCCAGTCTGCGCCTGCGATCGATTTCGACCACGAAGCCAGCATCGCCGCCGCTGCCGCCGAACTCGCCACGCAAGCCCCGTTTCAGCTGATCGTCAACGCCGTCGGCATGTTGCACACCGGTGCGCTGATGCCAGAGAAAAAGCTCGCCGACCTGCACTACGCCCAGCTGGCCCAGACCTTTCGCGTCAACACCTTCGGCCCGGCGCTGGTGCTGCGCCACTTCACCCAGCTGCTCGACCGAGAGCGCGGCGTGCTGGCCGTGATCTCGGCCAAGGTCGGCAGCATCGAAGACAACCGCCTCGGCGGCTGGTACAGCTACCGCGCCTCGAAGGCGGCGCTGAACATGCTACTCAAGACGGCGGCGATCGAAGTCGCCCGCAGCCAGCCGCGCGCGGTGCTGGTGGCTCTGCACCCGGGCACGGTGAACTCGAAGCTGTCGCAGCCGTTTCGCGGCGCCGAGATCGGCCGCGCGGCCGACGCTGCTGCGGCCGACATGCTGCGCACGATCGACCGCCTGACGCCGGCCGACAGCGGCCGCTTCTTCGCCTACGACGGCGCGCGCCTGCCCTGGTAGCGGCGTGCGCGCGAGCGTGCTGTGCGAAAGGCCGGCGTGCGCAGGGCGCTCAGCGCGGCGCGAGCGCCTTGTCGATCGCCGCCAGCAGCGCCGGGTCGCTCGGCGTGACCTCGCTCGTGAAGCTGGCCACGGGCCGGCCCTGCCGGTCGACCAGGTACTTGTGGAAGTTCCAGCCCGGCGTCTTGCCAGTGCTCCTGGCCAGGCTCGCGAACAGCGGGTTGGCTTGCGGGCCGACCACCGGGCTCTTGGCGAACATCGGAAAGCGCACGCCGTATGTGTTGAAGCACAGGTCGGCAATCTGCCGGCTGCCGCCGGGCTCCTGCTGGCCGAAGTCGTTCGACGGGAAACCCATCACCACCAGGCCCTTGGCCGCGTACTTCGCGTGCAGCGCCTCAAGCCCTTCGTACTGCGACGTGAAGCCGCAATAGCTGGCGGTGTTGACGACCAGCAGCACCTTGCCGGCGTACTGGCACAAGGGCTGCGGCTTGTCGTCCTGCAGCCGGTTGAAGCTTTGCTGCAGGAGTGCCGGGCAGGCTGCGGCTGGCGTGGCTGGCACCGGTGCCTGTGCGTGGACATTTACGCTCGCCGCGAAGGCCAGCAGCGTGAAAGCAGGCAGATGCCTGGAGAGTGGACAAGGGTTCATGGGCAGGCTCGCGATAGTGCTGCGCGATGTTGACAGGCCTTGCGCTCCGCGATCGAGGCAGGGGCATCGGCCGGTGCCAGGCAGGGTCAGCGCCCGCTGAGGTGACCCCGCGCTATGGCTTTGGCCGGATCCTCGAAGATGGTCATGGCGGTGAGCATGCGAAGGAAGCCCAGCTTGCGGTAGAAGCCCTCTGGGCCCGGCACCGCGTAGAGGATGATCTTCTTGTGCCCGCGTGACAGAGCGACCAGGCGTTTCACGACCTCTTTCCCCAGGCCTGACCTTTGGTGGCTGGGCAGCAGCATCGCGAATTTCGGCAGGCGGGGCTTGCGAGAGTTGTGACTGCGCCGATGAGTCACCATTCGGCGCGCCAGAGCAACGTGACAGCCCCTGCGAAGACGATCAGTTCCATGAACCAGGCATGAATGCCCTCGGGAACGCGCTTCAGGATCGAGCGAGCAACGAATGCTCCCGGCGCCGTACACAGGCCCACCAGCAGCCCCACCGTAGCGAGTTCGAGCTTGAGCGTGGCAAGACTGCCGAAAAGCGCCACCTTTGCCAGGCCCATGACGACAGAGATGACTGCATCGGTCGCAACGAGTGCGCCACCCTGGACGCCACCCGCCATCAGGATGGAGATCAAGACGACACCCGTTCCGGTCATGCCCCCGTTGATGAACCCGAAGAATGCGCCTGCGCCGAGTTCGGTAGCTGGTGAAAGGCGGAACTGAGCCTGGTTCAGCAACCGCCGCAGAGGGATGCTCAAGAGCAGGAATGTGCCGAGCAGCAGGGCAACCCAGCCCGCACTGAGCAAGGTGTAGCTGTAGGCACCGGCGACACACGCCGGCAGGCCGAACGCGAGCATGAGTCGCACGTGACGCCACTGCACCTCGCGCCAGAAGGCAACGACGCGGCTGCCGTTGTTGAACAGCATGGCGACCGCCATCACAGGGATGACGTTGGCCACACCGACGAGTGGGACCAGGAACACCGGCAGCACAAGGCCCGTGCCGAACCCTGACAGGCCGCCGAGGATCGAGGCGGCAAATGCGACCAGGCATGCCAGGGCGATCTGCGACGGCCCTGCGGCGAGAGTCTGCAGCGTTTCGTTCACTGGCACCTGGCCGTTTTGGCCTGTGCGGCGGCCAGCCTGCGCTCGCTGAAAACGCGCTTGAAGGCGGCCGGCAGCGCTTCGAGTTCGGCGTCGTCCAAGCGCGGCTCGGTGGCGCCAAACGCAGCCAGCAGGTTGTCGCCCGCGTGCTGCAAGACCTTGCCGTGCGGGGCCTCCACCACCGCCGTGAAACGCGCCAGCGCGGCGTCGACCACCGCGTCGCCAAGCAGCACCATGCTCAACCCAACGCCTGCCCGACCTCGACCGCAAACACCGCCACCGCCGCCGCCTTGCCCTTGAACGGCACCGCGCCGAGCGCCTCCACCACGGCGCGCGGGCCGAGCGCTGCGCAGGTGGCTTCGTCGATCAGGATCGCCCGCTGCGCCAGCTTGGTATGCGCCTCCAGCCGCGCTGCCAGGTTCACCGTGTCGCCAATGCAGGTGTAGGTGGCGCGGTTCTGCGTGCCGGTGTAGCCGGCCACCATCTCGCCGGTGGCGATGCCGATGCCGATCGCGATTGGCGGCTTGCCCTCGGCGCGGCGCTCGGCGTTCAGGAGCCCGATCATCTCGATCATCTCGAGTGCCGCACCCACCGCACCGGCGCAGGGGTCGGCCAGCGGCAGCGGGGCGCCGAAGATCGCCATCAGCCCGTCGCCGATCATCTGGTTGACCACACCGCCGTGGCTGCTGATGGCGTCGAACATCAGCGCGTAGTAGGTGTTGAGCAGCTCGATGGTTTCCTCGGGCGACTGCGCTTCCACCATCGACGTGAAACCGCGGATGTCGGAAAACATCACCGAGCCGCGGACGCGCTTGCCGCCGAGTGCGAAGCCCGATTGCGCCAGGTCCTGCGCCACTTCCGAGGTGGCGAAGCGGCGCACCAGGTCGCGCTGCTGGTCGCGCAGCCGCTTCTTCTCCAGGCTGGCGCCGATGCGCGCGCGCAGCAGCACCGGGTTCACCGGCTTGGGCAGGTAGTCTTCGGCGCCAAGCTCGATGCAGCGCACGATGTTGGCCACGCCCTCGACCGACGAGGTCACGATCACCGGCAGGTCGCGCAGTTGCAGGTCGGCCTTCAGGTGTTCGAGCACCTCGAAGCCGTCCATCTCGGGCATCTCGATGTCGAGCAGCAGCAGGTCGTAGGCGTCGCTGCGCAGCATCGCCAGCGCGATGCGGCCGTTCTCGGCCAGCGCCACGCGGTGGCCCTGCAGGTCGAGGCTGCGCGCCATCAGCAGGCGGTTGACCTTGTTGTCGTCGGCGACGAGCAGACGCGCGCCGTGGTCAGCCACGACTGAGCGCTTTCAGTTCGGCAGCGGCTTGGGCGTACGCGGCGTCGAAGGCGTCGATCGCCGCGACATCGAGCGCCGCGTTGGGGTTCAGCCCGTTCAGTTCCAGCGCGCGTGCCAGCGTGCCCAGCGCCGTAGCGCCGAAGGTCTGGCTGTTCGACTTCAGCGAGTGCGCGGCGCGCCTGAAGCGGTCGGCGTCGGCCGCCGTGCGCGCGGCCCGCAGCTCGGCCAGCAAGGCCGGCGCGTCTTCGAGAAAGGTGTCTACCAGTTCGGTCACGAACTCGGCGCCGGCCGCCTCTTGCAGCTCGGCGAAGGTGGCGCGGTCGATCGCCAGTGCACTCATCTCAGCTCCCCTTGCGTGCAGGCACGCGGTTCAAGGCTTCTACCAGTTCGGCGACGCGGATCGGCTTGGTCACATAGTCGTCCATGCCGGCGGCGATGCATTCTTCACGGTCACCGGCCATCGCGTTGGCCGTCATCGCGACGATGCGTGGGCGGCGGTCGGGTGGCCACTGCGCGGTGATGCGGCGGCTCGCGTCCAGCCCGTCGAGTTCGGGCATCTGCACGTCCATCAGCACCACGTCGTAGTGCTGGCGGGCCACGCACTCGATGGCCTCGATGCCGTTGCTCGCCAGGTCGGCGCGGTAGCCCATCTGTTGCAGCAGGCGCAGGGCGAGCTTCTGGTTCACCACGTTGTCTTCGGCCAGCAGGATGCGCAGCGGGTGGCGCTCGGCCATGGCAGCGTCGATGCGCGGTTTGGCGGCCGGCGGCGCGCGCCGCACGGCGCCCGCGTTCGCACCCGCGTTGGCGTCCTCGTTGACGCCTTCGTTGGCGCTCTCGGCAAGCAGCGTCACCAGCATGTCGAACAACTGGCTCTGGCGCAGCGGCTTGGCCAGGTGGGCGGCGAACAGGCCCTCGGGCTCCGCACCCTCCCGGCGCCCGAGCGAGCTGAACAGCACCAGCGGCAGCTTCGGCGCCAGCGCGTGCAGGCGCTGCGCCAGCGCCAGGCCGTCCATCTCGGGCATGTGCATGTCGAGGATGGCGAGGTCGAAGGCCTCGCCGGCCTCGATCCAGCGCAACGCCTGGCCGGGTGATTCGGTGTCGCGCGGCTGCATGCCCCATTTGGCGGTCTGCAGGTTGAGCACACGCCGGTTGGTGGCGTTG
>JANOVJ010000120.1:0-5453 GCA_031417295.1 bacterium
CCGCAGGCCGAGCGCGGCCCGGCCCGTTGGGACGCGGCCGCCCCGCCCAGGCCAGACGATCGCCGCCCGTTCGACGACGGCAGCCCGGCCCCTGGCCGAGAATGGGCTGCGCGGCCACGTGAAGCCGCGCGCGAAGACCGCCCTCGCCCGCCGCGCCCGCCGCGCCCGTTGCGCCCGGCCGAGCCCGACGCCACGTCCCACCCCGCAACGCTGCGCCTGTCCAAGCGCATGAGCGAGCTCGGCATCGCGTCGCGGCGCGAGGCCGACGAATGGATCCCGAAGGGCTGGGTCCGCGTCGATGGCCGCGTCGTGTCCGAACTGGGTTCGCGCGTGCTGCCGGATCAGCAGATCACGATCGACGCCAAGGCGCGCTTCCAGCAGGCGCAGCGCGTGACGGTCCTGCTGAACAAGCCGATCGGCTGGGTCAGTGGCCAGGCCGAAGACGGCTACGAACCCGCGATCGTGCTCGTCAAGGCCGCAACCCAATGGCGCGAAGACCACTCCGGCATCCGCTTCCTGCCCGAGCACCTGCGCAACCTTGCGCCAGCGGGGCGGCTCGACATCGACTCGACCGGCCTGCTCGTGCTGACGCAGGACGGGCGCGTGGCGCGGCAGTTGATCGGCGAAGATTCCGAGATGGAGAAGGAGTATCTGGTGCGGGTGGAGCCGGCCGTCGGCGCGCCGCTCGCGGCGCAAGACCTGGCGCTGCTCAACCACGGCCTCGAGCTCGACGGCGAGGCGCTGAAGCCGGCGCTCGTGGAGTGGGTCAACGACGACCAGTTGCGCTTCGTGCTGCGCGAAGGCAAGAAGCGCCAGATCCGCCGCATGTGCGAGGCGGTGGGGCTGAAGGTGACGGGCCTCAAGCGCGTGCGCATCGGCACCATCATGCTCGGCGATCTGCCGATGGGGCAGTGGCGCTACTTGCGGCTTGACGAGCGGTTCGTCTGATTCGCTCCCGCCAAGACGCCTACGGCGGCGGGCTGGCACCTTCGGGTATCGCGGCACCGACCGCATGGCGGCGGGCGACCCAGAACGTCGCGCCCTCGCTGCCATAGCGCTCCGCGTGAGCCACGCCATGCGCCAGCTCGAACGTGTCGCCGGCGCGCAAATGCCGGCTCTCGCTGCCCACCCCCAGCCACACCTCGCCCCGCGTCACGAGTGCCTTCACGGCGAACGGGTGGGTGTGCGTGTCGAGCAGCGTCAGCGGCTCCCAGACGCGCTCGATCACCTCGTCGAAGCCCTGGGCGCGGGCACTGGCTTCGAACTCGTTGAAGGTGAATGTGCTCATGGCGGGCTCCAGGGGTTCGGGCGCGAACGACGCTCGCACCGTGCCCGCCAAGTATGCCTCGCCGCGCTTGTGCACCCCGCCGGCTCGACGGAAGCGGTCGGCCGCCATGGCGATTCGGCTACGAACCGCCGCTGCGCAGCTGCAGCCGAACGATGCGGCCGTCGTCGGCATCGGTCAGCACGTACAACCAGCCATCAGGCCCCTGGCGCACGTCGCGGATGCGGCCGAGTTCGGCCTTGAGCAAACGTTCCTGCGTGACCAGCTTGCGGCCGTCGAACACCAGCCGCAGCAGCATCTCGTCTTTCAGCGAACCGACGAAGAGGCTGCCCTTCCAGCCAGGGTAACGGTCGCTGGTCAGGAAGGCCATGCCGCTCGGCGCGATCGACGGCACCCAGACTGCAAGCGGCGCTTCGACGCCCGGCTTGGCCGTGCCCTCGCCGATCTTGCTGCCGCTGCCGTACTCGGCGCCGAAGGTGACCACCGGCCAGCCGTAGTTGCGCCCGGCTTCGTCGAGGTTGACTTCGTCGCCGCCCTGCGGCCCGTGCTCGTGCGTCCACAGCGCGCCAGTGGCGGGGTCCAGCGCGGCGCCCTGCACATTGCGGTGGCCGTAGCTCCAGATCTCGGGCAAGCCCCCCGGCGTGGTTGGCGTGGGGCCAGCGAACGGGTTGTCGGCCGGCACCTTGCCGTCGGCCTCAATGCGAACCACCTTGCCGAGGTGGTTGTCGAGCTTTTGCGCATCGTCGCGGCGGCTGAAGCGATCGCCCAGCGTGATGAACAGCTGCCCGTCGCGGCCGAACACCAGCCGCGAGCCGAAGTGCGCCGTGCTGCGCACCTTGGGACGCTGGCGAAAGATCACCTGCACCTCGCTGAGCCGCCCCTGCACGCCGGTCGATTCGAGCCGGCCACGCGCCACGGCCGTACCGTTGCCGCCTTCGCCGGCCTCGCTGTAGCTCAGGTAGACAAAACCGTTGTCAACGAACTTCGGGTCCAGCGCCACGTCGAGCAGGCCGCCCTGGCCGCGCGCGTCGACCTCGGGCACACCGCCAATGGGGGGCCCGAGTTCGCCGCGCGTGGTGACGATTCGAAGCTGCCCCGGCCGTTCGGTCACGAGCATCCGCCCGCTGCGTTCGAAGTTGGGCAGAAAGGCCAGGCCCCACGGGTGCGCGAGGCCCTTCGCCACCGTGACAGGCTGCAGCGGCTGTGCAGTGCACACGCCTGCGGCGAGCCATGCGATCGCCGCCACGACCCCTGCCACCAGCGCCGCGGCGGCCCGGCGCCTCAGGGCTTGCACTGTCATGATCGTCATCACACTACCTCCACGGGTTGACTGTAGACGAGGCGGGACAACCCCACGCGGAGGCAGAGCGCCCGTGCCGGCGCGGTTCGCTTGCGCGAAACGCTGTAAGGTTCCGAGGCCGCGCAGCGACTCACCGCCGCCCGTCAATGTGCCCCCGCCAGAACCCACCCCAGGAGCCGCCTCCGTGAAACTTTTCAGCCGCCTGATTTCGTCTTTCGCCGCCATCGCGTTCTCGCTGGTCGCCGCCGCCGCCACCGCGCCCTTCGACCAGGCCGCATTCGACAAGGCTGTCGCCGCCGGTGAGCCCGTGGTCGTGCAGTTCCACGCCGACTGGTGCCCGACCTGCAAGACGCAGACGCCGCTGGTCTCGCAGGTGATGGCCGAGCCGAAGATGAAGAGCGTCACGCTGTTCGTGGCCGATTTCGACAAGGAGAAGGCACTGAAGAAGGCGCTCAAGGTCTCGACCCAAAGCACCTTCGTCGTCTTCAAGGGCGGCAAGGAAGTCTCGCGTTCGACCGGCGAAACGACCCAGGCCGCGATCGCGGCCACGTTCGCCAAGGCCTTGTAGACCCGCCGGCCGACGGAGTTCACGATGACCTTCGGCTTCGCCACCTTCGGCCTCGGCTATGTGGCCGGCCTGCTCTCGACCTTGTCGCCGTGCGTGCTGCCGCTGATCCCGATCCTGCTCGCCACGGCCGTCACGGCACACCGGCTGGGGCCGTATGCGCTGGCACTCGGCCTCGCGCTGTCGTTCGCGTTGGTCGGCATCTTCCTGGCCACGCTGGGCGCCTCGCTCGGGCTCGACGGCGCGGTCTTCCGTAACGCGGCCGCGGCGATCCTGATCGCGTTCGGCATCGTGCTGCTGTCGCCCCGGCTGCAAGAGCGTTTCGCCAGCGCCAGCTCGGGCCTGAGCGGCGCCGGCGACCAGCTGCTCTCACGCATCCGGCTCGACGGCCTGGGCGGGCAGTTCATCGTCGGCCTGGTGCTGGGCATCATCTGGAGCCCGTGCGTCGGCCCCACGCTGGGCGCGGCCACCACGCTGGCGTCGCAAGGGCAGAACCTCGGCCAGATCGCGCTGCTGATGGCGATCTTCGGCCTCGGTGCCGGCACGCCGCTGGTGCTGCTGGGCTCGCTCTCGCGCAACACGGTGATGCGCGTGCGCGGCCGGATGATGGCCGCCGGCAAGAACGGCAAGATCGTGCTGGGCGCGCTGATGCTGGCCATCGGCCTGGCGATCCTGACCGGCTGGGACAAGCGCTTCGAGGCCTGGGCGGTCGACGCCTCGCCGGCCTGGCTGACCGATCTCACCACGCGATACTGACAGCGCAGGGCGCTCGCCGCGTCATCACAGCAGGATCAACCCCTTCACCGCGCCGATGATGTCCTTGAACGGCATCTGCGTCGCCGCCACGCAGACCATCGGCACCAGCGCCGCCAAGATCAGCGGGGCGACGCTCTCTTTCGTCACCGGCACGGCCAGCATGTTCTTCACCAGTTCGTAGCCGGCCGCCAGGTCGGCCAGCGACGACGCGTCGGGTTCGCCGAGCAGGCCCTCGCCGCTCTCGCTGCCCTCGCTACCGGCCTTGCCGTCGGGCCGCCACTTCGCCTCGAACGCCAGGTTGTGCTGGCTGGCGAGCGCGCCGTAGTAGGCAAGGCCCTTGCGCTTCAATTCCACCAGCACCGGCGCGAAAACGAACAGCGGCAGGACAAAGGCGATAGCGAAGAACGCGAGCATGCCGAGCAGCGCGAACTTGAAGCTCATCAGGCTCGCCCCGCCATGCACCACGAGCTTCAACACCGTCGCCGAGATCACCGTGCTTTCGGCAAACACGAACAGCATGTAGGTCTTCGGGTACTGGCCGATGAAGGCCAGGCCGCCGCAGCGGTCGGGGTGGGTGGCGACGAGCCGCAGGTCGCACTTCGCGATGTCGTGCAGAAGCAGGCCCCAGGTGACGAAGCGCCACAGCCAGCGCCCGAGCAAAAACCAGTACAGCGGCAGCGAGACCAGCAGCACCCACCAGCCGGCCAGCGTCGGCTGCAGCACGCCCTCCACCGAGTGACCGAACCAGGTGCCGCCCTCGATGCGCCCCGCGCTTTGGCTGAGCCAGGTGTAGGAAATCAGGTACGCCAGGACCAGGATCGCGAGTTCCGCCCAGCCCGACCCGGTGCGCCGCTCCATCGAGAGGCGGGCCTGCGCAATGCCCTCGCGCGACGACTCGCGCACGATGCCGCGTGCGGTGAACTGGCCGACGAGCGTGGCCATGCGCCGGTCGGAACTCTGCTCCATCAGCACGAAGGCGCCGATGGCGATGGCGAAGGCATAGGCGCTGAAGTCGAACAGCAGCAACAGCGCGTGGTCGGCGTTCAGCACATGGCGCTGCACCAGCGCCAACGCGATGGCGGGCAGCCAGGCCAGCGCGATGAACAAGATGCCGCGCCGGCCGGCGGCCAGGTCGGTGTCGGTCAGCAGGCCGAGGCGCCGCTGCAAGCGGTAGAAGGGGCCGAGCCGGTTGAACGACATCGGCGGCGGCGCGCCTCGCGCGGGGTCTTGATCGGCCATTCGCTGCCTCCGCCTGCCGGCCGGTTGCCAAGCCCGCAGGTTAACCCCTTGCCAAAGCGCCGCTCGCTACTTGTCGCCCGCGCAGCGGGTCACGGCCTCCATCACACGGCCGATGGTTGAAGCCGCCCGGCTTCCGCCGCGGCGGAAATTCCTTGAAGCTCTGCAGCCCCCGGCCGACAAAGCCGCCGGCCGGCGCGATGGCAAACGTGCGGTCCAGGTACCCGCGCTGCCAGCCCATCGCGTTCTCTTCCTCGGCGCGCCCACCCCGGCCGAGCGCTTCCTGCTGCAGGAACGTGACCTTCCGGCGG
>JANOVJ010000121.1:0-3555 GCA_031417295.1 bacterium
ATGGCAACCGCGGCGTCAGCAGCAAGAGCGGCAGCGCCGACGTGCTGGAAGCGCTGGGCGTGCCGATGACGCTGGCGCCGGCGGCCATCTCGCGCTGCATCGCCGACACCGGCATCGGCTTCATGTTCGCCCCCAACCACCACCCGGCGATGAAGAACGTCGCGCCGGTGCGCAAAGAGCTCGGCATCCGCACGATCTTCAACATCCTCGGCCCGCTGACGAACCCGGCTGACGCGCCGAACATTCTGATGGGCGTGTTCCACCCCGATCTGGTGGGCATCCAGGTGCGTGCGCTGCAGCGCCTGGGCGCCGAACATGCCGTCGTGGTGTACGGCCGCGACGGCATGGACGAGGTCTCGCTCGGCGCGGCGACGCTGGTCGGCGAGTACAAGGACGGGGGGGTTCAGGAGTACGAAATCCATCCCGAGGATTTCGGTTTGACGATGGCCAGCAACCGTGCGCTGAAGGTCGAGACGCCCGAGCAGAGCAAGTTGCTGTTGCAAGCGGTGCTCGCCAACGAGGCCGGTCCGGCGAGCGACATCGTGATCCTCAACACCGGCGTGGCGCTGTACGCAGCCAACGTGGTGGCGTCGATGGTCGACGGCGTGTCGATGGCGCGCGAGGCGCTGGCTTCAGGCCAGGCGCTGGCGAAGATGCATCAGTTCGTGGCGCGCAGCAAGGAACTGGCCGCGTGAGCGCAGTGCCGGGCCGGCCCAAGCAAGCGAACGCCCCTTTGGGCGGCCAGCCCCGCAACGCGGCCGAGGGGCAGACATCATGAGCGACATCCTGCAGAAGATTGTTGCGGTCAAGCAGGGGGAGATTGCGGCAGCGCGACTTCGGCGCGACGAGGCCTCGTTGCGACGCGACGCCGAGTCGGTGCGCGGCCAGCGTGACTTCGTTGGTGCGTTGCGGGCCAGGGTCGCCGACGGCAACGCCGCCGTGATCGCCGAGATCAAGAAGGCGAGCCCGAGCAAGGGCGTGCTGCGCGAGCACTTCGTGCCGGCCGAGATCGCCGCGAGCTACGAGCGCCACGGCGCCGCAGCCTTGAGTGTGCTGACCGACGAACAGTTTTTCCAGGGTTCGGTGGCGTTCTTGCAGCAAGCACGTGCCGCGTGCGCGTTGCCGGTGCTGCGCAAGGACTTCATGGTCGATACCTACCAGGTGTTCGAGGCCCGGGCGATGGGCGCCGACTGCATCCTGCTGATTGCCGCCTGCCTGGACGACGCGCAGATGGCCGCGCTCGAAGCGCAGGCTCACGCACTCGGCATGGCGGTGCTGGTCGAAGTGCACGACGCTGCTGAACTCGAACGCGGCTTGCGTTTGAAGACGCCGCTGATCGGCATCAACAACCGCAACCTGCGCAGCTTCGAGGTCAGTCTGGACACGACGCTCGGGTTGTTGGAGCGGGTGCCTGCCGACCGGCTGCTGATCACCGAGTCGGGCATCCTCGCCCGCGCCGACGTGCAGCGGATGCGCTTCGCGGGCGTGCACACCTTCCTCGTCGGCGAAGCCTTCATGCGCGCCGCCGACCCCGGCGCGGCGCTGCAGGCGCTGTTCGAGTGAACGCCGACGATCTCGACGCTGCGTTCGCCAGCCTGCCGCCCGCCTGGGCGGCCGCGCTGCCGGGATGGGCGGCCGGGTTACGCGCCGATGTGATCCGCCGCGTCCGGCACGTCTCGGCCGACCGGACGATCGCGCCGACAGACCCGTTCCGGGCGCTCCGCTTCGGCGGACCGGACGACGTCAAGGTCGTCGTTTTCGGGCAAGACCCCTACCCGAAGCCGGGTCATGCCGACGGCCTGGCCTTCTCGGCCGGACACGGCAAGCCGGCGTCCTTGCGTCGCATTTTTGAGGTGCTGGCCGCAGATCGGCCGGGGTTCCAGCCGCCCGGGGTGTGGAAGCTGGACGGCTGGGCGCGACAGGGTGTGCTGTTGCTGAACCCGACCTTGACGATCGAAGTTGGCCACACCGGCAGCCACATGAATTGTGGTTGGCAGGCGCTCACATCCGAAGTCGTCAAGGTTTTGTGCCAGCGCGAGCGCCCGCCGGTGTTCCTGCTGTGGGGCGGCAAGGCGCAGGCGTTCTTCGAGCAGGCCCGTCCGGCGGGGGCTGCGGTCCGCCATCTGGCCACCCGCCATCCATCCTACGACTTGCAACATCAGTTCATGAGCGAAGGCAGCCACTTCCTCCAGACGGCGGAACTCGTGGACTGGTGGTCGCTCTGACCGGACGTTGGCGGCAAGGAGGAGGTCCCGGCCGGCCGGCGCCCTATGCTATAGTCACGGGCTCTGCGTGGAGGGGTGCCCGAGTGGCTAAAGGGGGCAGACTGTAAATCTGTTGGCTTACGCCTACGCTGGTTCGAATCCAGCCTCCTCCACCACCGGTTCGATCGAAGTTCGCAGCAGGCCAAGCGGGGAATGGCCTCAAGTCAAGCTCCCGGGCGGGAGTAGTTCAATGGCAGAACCCCAGTTTTCCAAACTGATGACGCGGGTTCGATTCCCGTCTCCCGCTCCAAACGTGTGGATGTTTCGGTAAGCGGTCAGCGGTCTCCAGCGGTTTGCATCTTGGTGCCTGTGCAAACCAGTGAGGATCGCCCATGTGGCTCAGTGGTAGAGCACTCCCTTGGTAAGGGAGAGGTCGCGCGTTCGATCCGCGCCATGGGCACCAGGGTTGTAGGCAGGAAGTCGGGCATCGCTGTGCGAGCCCGAGCCCTTCCTTTTTTTGGAGTAGCTGAAAATGGCAAAAAGCAAATTCGAACGCACCAAGCCGCACGTGAACGTGGGGACCATTGGGCATGTAGACCACGGCAAGACGACCTTGACGGCGGCGATCACGACCGTGCTGAGCAAGTTGTTTGGTGGCGAAGCCAAGGCCTACGACCAGATTGATGCGGCGCCTGAAGAAAAGGCCCGCGGCATCACCATCAACACCGCGCACGTCGAATACGAGACCAAGAACCGGCACTACGCCCACGTGGATTGCCCGGGCCACGCCGACTACGTCAAGAACATGATCACCGGCGCGGCGCAGATGGACGGTGCGATCCTGGTGGTGAGCGCCGCTGACGGCCCCATGCCCCAGACCCGCGAGCACATCCTGCTGGCGCGCCAGGTCGGCGTCCCCTACATCATCGTCTACATGAACAAGTGCGACATGGTGGACGACGCCGAACTGCTTGAGCTGGTGGAAATGGAAGTCCGCGAACTCCTCGACAAATACGACTTCCCCGGCGACGCCACCCCCATCATCCACGGCAGCGCCAAGCTCGCCATGGAAGGTGACAAGGGCGAACTCGGCGAAGGCAGCATCATCAAGCTCGCCGAAGCCCTGGACACCTACATCCCGCAGCCCGAGCGTGCCATCGACGGCGCCTTCCTGATGCCGGTCGAAGACGTCTTCAGCATCAGCGGTCGCGGCACCGTCGTGACGGGCCGGGTTGAGCGCGGCATCGTCAAGGTCGGCGAAGAAATCGAGATCGTCGGCATCACCCCGACCCAGAAGACCACCTGCTCCGGCGTCGAGATGTTCCGCAAGCTGCTCGACCAAGGTCAAGCG
>JANOVJ010000122.1:0-4216 GCA_031417295.1 bacterium
AGGTCGGCTCGAAGCGGCACTGCGAGCCCAGCCAGGGGCTGAGCAGCAAGCGGTAAGCCCGCACGAGGCCGACCAGTGCGCGCTGTGGCAAGTCGCTCCAGATCATTCGACGGCCCTGAGGCTCAGCGCGCGCCGCGGGCCGGCGGGGCATCGGCACCAAGCCGCTGCGCAGCCTGGCCTAACAAGGCCTCGATCTCGACGCGCGCTGCCTCGCGCAGGGCCAGTGAGGCCGCACTGGCGAACGCCAGCCGATCGAACGGCGCGCGCAAGCGCACCACCCACAGGCCCGAACGCAGCGGGGCTTGACCTGGCAAGTCGCGCCGCAACAGCGCGGCGCGGATCTGCCGTTTGAGCAAGTTACGGGTCACCGCGCGCTTGGCGTGTCGCTTCGGAACGACCGTGCCCAGCCAGGCCTGCGGCGCACCCGCCAAGCCCTCGGCGAGGGCCGGCGCCGGCAACTCATCCACAGGCTGTGCAGAAGCTGGTGCATCGCCTGTGGATAACTCGGCAGAAACCACTCGCTCAGGCGCTATCTGGGCCGCACGTTTGCCGGCTGGCCGGCTCGGCCGCCCAGCCAGGAAGTGAACGGCGAAGTGCGGGCTCCGTGCGCACGCCGGGTTGCCCAGCACGCGCTCGAAGTCGGCCGATCGCAAGATGCGACCCAGCACAGGCGGCGCGGGCAGCGAGCCGGCGGCGGCAGAAACGCGGCCGCTCAGACGGCCAGGCGCTTGCGGCCCTTGGCGCGGCGGGCGTTGATGACCGCCCTGCCGCCGCGCGTTTTCATGCGGACGAGGAAGCCATGCGTACGGGCGCGGCGGACTTTGGAGGCTTGGTAGGTGCGTTTCATGGAGATGTCCTTGGCAGCGAGTGGACGGCCGTTACCGGTCGGTGCTGCGGGTTCTTCTGGGTTTGGGGCATGCCCGTCTGCGGCGCGAGGCCGCCGGCTTGTGATTGCCGGCTTGTGACTGATCAAGCGCCGGACTGCGGGAAACCCAGCATTAGACCAAAAACCCCCTTATCGGTCAATGAGTTACACCGGCCGCCTTGGCGCGGGCGGGGCCTTGACGCTGGCCTTGAAACTGTGGATAACCACGGTTTCGCCGGCCCTGGCGACGTACAATTCGGTGCCCCCGAGAACAAGTTTTCCACAACATGACCGCCGACCTTTGGCAACGCTGCTGCGACCGGCTCGCAGCCGAACTGCCCGAACAGCAGTTCAACACCTGGATCCGCCCGCTTCCCGCTGCCGACGTTGCCGAACAGGGCGAGGCGGCCGTCGTCGTCACCGTTCGCGTCTCGAACCGGTTCAAGCTCGACTGGATTCGAAACCAGTACGCCGGCCGGATCGAGGCCGCACTGAGCGAGCTGGCGCAGCGCCCGGTTCGGCTTGACCTGACGCTCGGGCAGCGTGAGCCGCTGCAGCCCGTGCTGTCCACCGCAGGCACCGGGCACGATCCCGCTCCATCGTCGAACGGCAGCGCAATGCATCGTCTCAATGGCAACGCGGCGCGAGAGGCCAGCGTCGTTGCGCCACCGCGGGCGGAGCCGCTGCTACCGAGGCACCGCCTCAACCCCGCCCTGACCTTCGACAGCCTGGTGCCGGGCCGCGCCAACCAGATGGCGCGCACCGCTGCGCTGCATGTCGCTGGCGCGCCGGGGGTGATGTACAACCCGTTGTTCATCTACGGCGGCGTCGGCCTGGGCAAGACCCACCTCGTGCACGCCGTCGGCAATGCCCTGCTGGCCGACCGGCCCGATGCGCGCGTGTTGTACCTGCACGCCGAGCAGTTCATCAGCGACGTGGTGAAGAACTACCAGCGCAAGACCTTCGACGAGTTGAAGGCCAAGTACCACTCGCTCGACCTGCTGCTGATCGACGACGTGCAGTTCTTCGCCGGCAAGGAGCGCACGCAGGAGGAGTTCTTCAACGCGTTCGAGGCGCTGCTGGCCAAGCGAGCCCACATCATCATGACCAGCGACACCTACCCAAAGGGGCTGGTCGATATCGACGAGCGCTTGAGATCGCGCTTCGACGCCGGGCTGACGGTGGCGATTGAGCCGCCCGAGTTGGAGATGCGCGTGGCCATCCTGCTGCGCAAGGCCGAGGCCGAAGGCACGGCCATGCCTGAGGATGTGGCCTTCTTCGTCGCCAAGAACGTGCGCGCCAACGTGCGCGAGCTCGAAGGGGCGCTGCGCAAGGTGCTGGCCTATTCGCGCTTCAGCCACAAGGAGATCAACATCGCGCTGGCACGCGACGCCTTGAAAGACCTGCTGTCGATCCAGAACCGGCAGGTCGGAATCGAGAACATCCAGAAGACGGTGGCCGATTTCTACAAGATCAAGATCGCCGACATGTACAGCAAGAAGCGCCCGGCCAGCATTGCCCGGCCGCGCCAGATTGCGATGTACCTGTCGAAGGAAATGACGCAAAAAAGCCTGCCCGAGATCGGCGAACTGTTCGGCGGGCGCGACCACACCACCGTGCTGCACGCGGTGCGCAAGATGGCGGCCGAGCGGCAGAAGAACACCGAACTCAACCAGCAACTGCACGTGCTGGAACAAACGCTCAAGGGATGAACACCGCCACCTCGATTCAAGCCCCCGGCCCGGCCACGCTGTCAAGCGTGAACCCTGGGGACAAGATCCGCGCAACTCGCCGCTTGTCCACAGGCCTGGGGTCGCGGACGGAGTTGTGGGTCGCCGCTCCCGCCCAAACCAAGCCTCGGCACACATGGTTTACAGGGACGTAAATGCTTGATGGAAAAGGAGAAAATGCCGTTCTCCACAGAAATGCCCAGCCCCTACTACGACAACTAAATTTAAAGAGGATCAAATGATTGTCTTGAAGGCTGCACAAGAAAAAGTGCTCTCGGCGTTGCAGGCGGTGTCGGGCATCGTTGAGCGGCGTCACACCTTGCCCATTCTGGCCAACGTGCTGATGCGCAAGAACGGCTCGCAGATCGAGTTCACCACCAGCGACCTTGAAATCCAGGTTCGCACAACGGCCGAATTCGAAGGCGATGCGGCGAGCTTCTCGACCACGGTCGGGGCGCGCAAGTTGATCGACATCTTGCGTTCGATGCCGACCGACCAGGTGGTCACCTTGAGCGCCGCGCAGTCCAAGCTCACGCTGCAGGGAGGCAAGAGCCGTTTCACACTGCAGACGCTGCCGGCCGACGACTTCCCGCTGGTGCAGGAAGCGGCTGATTTCGGCCCGGCATTCAGCGTGCCGCAGAAGACGCTGAAGAGCCTGATCGACCAGGTGCACTTCGCGATGGCGGTGCACGACATCCGCTATTACCTGAACGGCATCCTGTTCGTGGCCGAAGGCAAAAGCCTGATTCTTGTGGCTACCGATGGCCACCGGCTGGCGCTGGCGCAATCAACGCTCGATGCCGAGATTCCGAAGCAGGAAGTCATCCTGCCGCGCAAGACCGTGCTCGAACTGCAGCGCCTGCTGCGGGACGACAAGGACAGCGAGAACACCGCGATCGAGATGCGCTTTGCCGGCAACCAGGCCAAGTTCAGCTTTTCCGGCATGGAGTTCGTGACCAAGCTCGTCGAGGGCAAGTTCCCCGACTACAACCGGGTGATCCCCAAAGGCCACCGCAACTCGGTCACGCTGGGCCGCGCGCCGCTGCTGGCCTGCCTGCAACGCGCCGCCATCCTGACGAGCGACAAGTTCAAGGGCGTGCGTGTCAACATCGAGCCGGGCACGCTGCGCATTGCTTCGAGCAATGCCGAGCAGGAAGAGGCCAAGGAAGAGCTAGAAATCGACTACGCCGGCGACGAGATCGAGATCGGCTTCAACGTGACTTACCTGATCGACGCGCTGTCGAACATGAGCGCCGAGATGCTCAAGATCGAGCTGCAAGACGGCAACTCGAGCGCACTGGTCACGGTGCCCGAGCTGGCCGGGTTCAAATACGTCGTGATGCCGATGCGGATCTAGCCGGTGGCGGCTAGATCCGCTTCGCGGTGACATGGGCTCCCCCCTGCCCCCCGCCGAGCGGGGGGTTCTGCCCAGAAGCACGCCCGCCCGCTTTGCGGGCTCTGCAGAAGTTGAAAGTTCCTTGATGAGTGAAGACAACAAGCCCGTGGACCCGAATGGCGTGCATGTGGGCAGCGTGGCGCAGGTGGTGGTGGCGTCTACCGGCTCCGAGGCCTCGATGGCCTACGGCGAAGGCGACATCCAGATCCTCGAAGGCTTGGAAGC
>JANOVJ010000123.1:0-7990 GCA_031417295.1 bacterium
GCACAACATGCTGCACTTCCGTTTTGCGAACAGCTTTCTCGAACCGTTCTGGAACCGCGACCACGTGGAAAGCGTGCAGATCACGATGGCCGAAGACTTCGGCGTGCAGGGCCGCGGTGGCTTCTACGACGCCACCGGCACCACCCGCGACGTGGTGCAGAACCACCTGTTCCAGTTGCTCACCAACCTGGCGATGGAGCCACCGGTGCGCACCGACAGCGAGTCGATCCGCGAGGAGAAGGTCAAGGTGCTGAAGGCTATGCGCACACTCGGCGAAGACGACATCGTGCGCGGCCAGTTCACGGGCTACCTGAAGGAGCCGGGCGTGGCCGCCGACTCGAAAACCGAGACCTTCGCCGCGCTGCGGTTGTTTGTCGATTCATGGCGCTGGCAGGGCGTGCCGTTTCACATCCGCGCGGGAAAGAACCTGCCGGTCACCTGCACCGAGGTGATGGTTCGGCTGCGCCGCACGCCTTCGGTCTACTCGGCGCACAACGCCACGCCCAACCATGTGCGCATGCGCATCAGTCCCGACATCTGCATCGCCATCGGCATGAACGTGCTCTCGCCCGAGAACGAGAGCGTGAGCCTGCCCGCCGAGATGATGGCCAGCCGCCACCCCGCCGCGAGCGAGATGGACGCCTACGAGCGCGTGCTCGGCGACGCGATGCACGGCGACGCCACGTTGTTTGCGCGCGAAGACTACGTGGAAGAGGCCTGGCGCATCGTCGACCCGGCGTTGAAGGCCGCGACGCCGGTGCATCCTTACCAGCCGGGCACCTGGGGGCCGGGCGAGGCGCACACCGTTGCGCCTGTTGGTGGCTGGCACAACCCAAGCTTGGACTGACTGCCGATGCAGATCGAAACATTGGCCGATGCGGCCGCGGTTGCGAAGCGTGCCGCCGAGTTCATCGCCGCCGAGGCGCGCGCCGCGGTGCAGGCGCGCGGTGTGTTCGCCTTTGCCGTGAGCGGCGGCAGCACGCCGTGGCAGATGCTGCGCCTGCTGGCGACCGAAGACGTGCCGTGGCAGGGCGTGCATCTGTTCCAGGTCGATGAGCGCGTTGCGCCGGCGGGTGATGCCGACCGCAACCTCACGCACATCGGCGAAACGCTGCTGGCCAGCGCGCCGCTGCCAGCCGCGCAACTGCACGCGATGCCGGTCGAGGCGGGTGACCTCGATGCTGCCGCGCGCCAGTACGCGCAGCTGCTGCGCGATGTGGCCGGTTCGCCGCCGGTGCTCGACCTGGTGCATCTGGGCCTGGGCTCCGACGGCCACACCGCGTCGCTGGTGCCGGGTGATGCGGTGCTCGGCGTGACCGACGCCGATGTCGGGCTGACGGCCGAGTACATGGGCCGGCGCCGGATGACGCTGACCTACCCGCTGCTGAACCGCGCGCGCTGCGTGCTGTGGCTCGCCACCGGCGCCGAGAAGCGCGCGATGCTGGCCCGCATGCTGGCGGCAGACGCGACGATCCCGGCCGGCCGCATCGAGCAGCGGCACGCGCTGGTGTTGACGGACCGCGTTGCGATGGGTTCGTCGAGAAGTTGACGCCGATCGGCGCCATGCCTCATCCACACCCTCACCCCGGCCCTCTCCCGCAAGCGGGCGAGGGAGCCACTCCCTCTCCCCCGTCCCCGGGGGAGAGGGATGGGGTGAGGGGGCTTCGCACAGGGAGCGACCCATGACCGACGCAGAACTCGACCAGCTTTCCATCAACACCATCCGCACGCTGTCGATTGACGCCGTGCAGGCCGCGCAGTCTGGCCACCCCGGCACGCCGATGGCGCTGGCCCCGCTGGTCTACACGCTGTGGAACCGCGTGATGCGCTTCGACCCGGCCGACCCGAGCTGGCCGAACCGCGACCGCTTCGTGCTGTCGAACGGCCACGCGTCGATGCTGCTCTGGTCGCTGCTGCACTTGAGCGCCACCAAGGCCGTGAACGCCGACTACGAAAGCCTGGGCGCGCCGGCCGTGACGCTGGACGACATCAAGCGCTTCCGCCAGTTCGGCAGCAAGGCGCCTGGCCACCCCGAGTACCACTGGGTGTCGGGCGTCGAGACCACGACCGGCCCGCTCGGCCAGGGCATCGCCACCAGCGTGGGCATGGCGATGGCGCAGAAGTGGCTGGCCAACCGCTACAACCAGGAAGGCTTCGCCGTCTTCGACTACAACATCTACGCCGTCTGCGGCGACGGCTGCCTGATGGAAGGCGTGGGGTCCGAGGCCGCGTCGCTGGCCGGCCACCTGCAACTCGACAACCTGTGCTGGGTCTACGACAACAACCACATCACGATCGAAGGCAACACGAAGATCGCGTTCACCGAAGACGTGGCGACGCGCTTCCTGGCCTGCGGCTGGAACGTGCTGCGCGTCGGCGACGCGAACGACATCGACCGCATCGGCGATGCGATTGCGGTGTTCAAGAAGACGCAAGGCCGGCCGACGCTGATCATCCTCGACAGCCACATCGGCTGGGGCTCGCCGCACCGGCAAGACACGGCGGCCGCGCACGGCGAGCCGCTGGGCGAAGAGGAAGTGCGCCTCACCAAGCGCGCCTACGGCTGGCCTGAGGACGCGAAGTTCCTGGTGCCCGAGGGCGTGATGGGCCACTTCGCCGCCGGCATCGGCCAGCGCGGCGAGGCGGCGCACCTGGCGTGGAAGAAGACCTTCGCCGCCTACCGCGTGAAGTTCCCCGCGCTGGCCGCCGAGATCGAGCAGATGCAGCGCCGCGAACTGCCCGTCGGCTGGGACAAGAACCTGCCCGTCTTCCCCGCTGACGCCAAAGGCGTGGCCGGCCGCGACGCATCGGGCCAGGTGCTGAACGTGCTGGCGCAGAACGTGCCGTGGTTCATCGGCGGCTCGGCCGACCTGGGGCCGTCGAACAAGACGACGCTGAAGTACGCCGGTGCGGGCGATTTCGAGCCCGGCACGCCGAGCGGCAAGAACCTGCACTACGGCATCCGCGAACACGCGATGGCGGCGGCCGTGAACGGCATGGCGCTGTCCAAGCTGCGGCCCTTCGGCGCGACCTTCTTCATCTTCAGCGACTACGCGCGGCCGGCCATCCGCCTGTCGGCGCTGATGGAACTGCCGACGCTGATGGTCTTCACGCACGACGCGATGGGCGACGGCGAAGACGGCCCGACGCACCAGCCGATCGAGCAGCTCGCGTCGCTGCGCGCGATCCCCGGCCTCACCGTGTTGCGGCCGGGCGATGCGAACGAGGTGGTGGAGGCCTACCGCACGCTGCTGCAGTTCAAGCACCGGCCGACGCTGCTGGTGCTGTCGCGCCAGGCGCTGCCGACGCTGGACCGCAGCAAGCTTGCGTCGGCGGCGGGTGTGGCGAAGGGCGGGTATGTGTTGGCTGATTCAAAGGGCGCCGAGGGCGGCGCCGCGCCGGGCGGCGTGCCCGAACTGATCCTGATCGCCACCGGCAGCGAGCTGAGCCTCGCAGTCGATGCGCGCGAGAAGCTGCTCGCGGCCGGCGTGCGCTCGCGCGTGGTCTCGATGCCGTCGTGGGATTTGTTCGAGCAGCAGACGCCCGAATACCGCGCCAGCGTGTTGCCGCCCGAGGTGACGGCGCGCGTCGCCATCGAGCAGGCATCGACCTTCGGCTGGGAGCGCTATGTCGGCGTGGCGGGCAAGGTGGTTGGGATGACGACTTTTGGGGCGTCGGCGCCGCTGAAGGCGTTGCAGCAGGAGTTTGGCTTCACGGTTGAGAACGTGGTTGCGGTGGCGATGGAGGTGCTGCGGGCGAGTAAGGCGGGAGGTAAGGCGTGAGCGTTCGCCGCGGCTTGGTGTCGAATTGGCGGCTGCGAAGGCTCGCCGGCAAATCTGCATCCGGCACACCACCATGACCTCCAAGTTCATCACCGTGGATCCCGAGATTCACAGCGGGACGCCCGTCTTCGCCGGGACGAGAGTGCCGGTCAAAACCCTGTTCGATCACCTTGAAGCAGGGGATTCCATCGCGGTCTTTCTCGATGACTTCCCGTCAGTGAGTCGGGAAATGGCCGTTGCCGTACTTGAGGACGCTCGCGCCGCCCTGGTGCCCGATGCCCGTGGCGGTTGACGAAGACCCGCCGCACGGCCGCGGAGTCCTTCTTGCCAGACAAGAGGCATCAACAATCTCCCGGAACGGTCGGTCCGGCATCAATGTCTCTCCCGAAGAGGAGGCTGAGCTTCTGGAGGCCATCGCCGAGGCGGATCGCGGGGCGACCATCTCTGCCGAAAAACTTTTCGCGCGGCTGGGTCGCATTCGCTGAGCATGGCGCTGCGTTTGCTCACTGCGCACCGCGCTTCGCCTGTAGATGCGCGCTGTAAGATTCACCCACGATGAGGGGCTGCACCATGCCAGATACCGTAGCTGAACTTGCACAACGCGGTCGTGCCTTGGACGCGAAAGACCGCGAGCGCCTGGTCGATTTGCTTCTTGACTCATTGACCGATTCGCCCGACCCAGCCGTTGAAGAAGCCTGGCGCCTTGAAATCCGGCGAAGGGTCACTGCGTACGAACACGGTGAGGCCGTTCTCTACGATGCCGAAGATGTCATGGCTGAGGCCAAGCGGCTGGCGCCGTGACGCGCCTGTGCCTCGATTCCGCTGCGCGAGCCGAGCTGCTTCACGAGACCCAGTATTACGAAGCGACCCGCCCTGGAACAGGCCGGAGGTTCCGCATGGCCGTGGACGAAGCTTTCGGGCGCATCAAGCGAACTCCAAAGGCAGGCAAACCTGACGAAGAAGGTTGCCGCCGCGTGCGCGTCACTGGCTTTCCGTTCTCCGTCGTGTATCGCGAAGAGAAGGCTGAAGTGGTGGTCTATGCCATCCGGCCCGACGCGCGCGAGCCGGGTTATTGGCAGCTCAGAGCGCAGTGACGTTCAACTCAGACGACGCTGCTTGTCTTGAGCGCTGCGCAGCGAAATGGGTAATCTGCTACCCGTAAACGTTCGTATCCGGTAGCCGACCACCCAGAACGGCTTTTCACCTTCAGGTCGAAGAGCGGCGCGCGAGCGTCGAGCCATCGCACGAATCCGCTGCGTCGGCCCTCCCGCCGCCCCACGCTACATTCCCCCCATGGAACTCGACCCCGTCTTCCTCTCCCGAGTGCAGTTCGCCTTCGTCGTCAGCTTCCACATCATCTTCCCTGCGTTCACCATCGGCCTCGCCGCATGGCTGGCGACGATCGAGGGCATGCACCTCGCCACCGGCCGCGCCGTCTACCGCCGCGTGTTCGATTTCTGGATCAAGGTCTTCGCGGTCTCGTTCGGCATGGGCGTCGTCACCGGTATCGTGATGGCGTTCCAGTTCGGTACCAACTGGGGCGTGCTGGCCGAAAAGATGGGCTCCGTCCAGGGCCCGCTGCTCGGCTACGAAGGCTTCACCGCGTTCCTGCTCGAAGCCACTTTCTTCGGCGTGATGATGCTCGGCCGCGATCGCGTCTCGCCGCGCTTCTACCTCTTCGCCTGCTGCATGGTCGCGCTCGGCACGCTGTTCTCGTCGTTCTGGATCATGGCCAACAACAGCTGGATGCAGGTGCCGGTGGGCTACGAAATCATCAACGGCAGAATCGTGCCGAACGACTGGTGGGCCATCGTCACCGGGCCGGTGATGAGGGTGCGCTGGCCGCACATGCTGCTCGGGGCCTACCTGACCACCGGCATGTGCATCGTCGCCACCGGCGCGTGGTACGTGCTGCGCGGCGTGCACCGTGCCGAGGCGCGCGTGATGCTGAACTGGGGCCTCGGGCTGGTCGCGGTGCTGATCCCGGTGCAACTCTTCGTCGGCCACCTGACGGGCGACTACGTTCACAAGCACCAGCCGGCCAAGTTCGCCGCCATTGAGGCGCGCTGGCAGACGGAGCAGCCGGCGAGCGAGGTGCTGATCGGCTGGCCCGACGAGAAGAACGAACGCAACCTGTACGCGATCACGGTGCCGAAGCTCGGCAGCTTCATCGCCTCGGGCACGTGGGATTCGCGCGAGGTCGGGCTCACGACCTTCGCGCCCGCGGACAGGCCGCCGGTCGCGATCCCGTTCTTCGCCTTTCGCATCATGGTCGGCATGGGCTTGCTGATGCTCGCGGTCTCGTGGCTCGGCAACCTGCTGCGCGCAACCGGCAAGCTCGAAACCGCGCGCTGGTTCCTGTGGGCCGCGTTCCTGTCGTTCCCCAGCGGCTTCATCGCCGTGCTCACCGGCTGGTTCACCGCCGAAGTGGGCCGCCAGCCGTGGGTGGTGTACGGCCTGCTGCGCACGAAAGACGCGGTCACGCCCTCGCTCACCGGCGCCGACGTGCTGTTCTCGCTCTGCGCTTACGTCGTGGTCTACAGCGTGATCTCGTTCGGCGCCTGGTACATCTACAAACTGCTGCGCGACGGGCCGCGCAGCGAAGATGCCGAGGTGCCCGACAACGTCACCGGCAACCGCCCACTCGCCTTCGCCGACGCCCCGCGCACGACCACCGGGCACGCGGCGAGGACGGGCGCTGACTGACCATGCAGGCCTCCGACCTCGCGCTGTTCTGGGCCGCCGTGGTCGCGGTCGCAATCGTCGTCTACGTGATCCTCGACGGCTTCGATCTCGGCGTCGGCATCCTCTTCGGCACCACCCGCGACGAGGCCCATCGCTCGCAGATGATGGACTCGATCGCCCCCGTCTGGGACGGCAACGAAACCTGGCTCGTCGTCATCGGCGCCAGCCTGTACGCGGCCTTCCCTGCCGTCTACGCGGTGTTCCTGGGCGCGTTCTACTTGCCCGTGCTGCTGCTGTTGTTCGGGCTGATCTTTCGCGGCGTCGCGTTCGAGTTCCGGCTGCGCAGCCGGCGCATGAAGGGGCTGTGGGACCGCGGCTTCTTCATCGGCTCGACCGTGGTTGCGTTCGTTCAAGGGGCGGCGGTCGGCGCGATGATGCACGGCATCCCGGTCGTGAACAACCAGTTCGCGGGCAGCTCGTTCGACTGGTTGCGGCCGTTCCCGCTGCTTACCGGCATCGGCCTCGTGTTCGGCTACGCGCTGCTCGGTGCCGGCTGGATCGTGCTCAAGTGCGAAGGCTCGTTGCGCGATCTGGCCCTGCGGCGGATTCCCTGGCTCGCGGCTGCGATGCTGGTCGTGCTGGGGCTGGCCTTCGGCCTCACGCTCGACTACAGCGACGTGGCGCGAAGCAACCTGCACGAGCGGTCGTGGGGCTTCGTGTTCCCCGTGATTGGCGTGCTGGCTTTGGCCGGCGTCCTGTTCGGCACGCGCCGCCAGCACGACGTGTTGCCGTTCGCGATGACGGTGCTGTTCTTCGTCTGTGCCTTCCTCACGCTCGGCGTGATGTACTGGCCGTACATGGTGCCGTACGCAATCACCGTCGCCGACGCCGCCGGGCCGGAAGCGTCGCTCAGCTTCCTGTTCTGGGGCGCCGGGCTGTTCGTGCTGCCGGTGATCCTGATCTATACCGTGGCGGTGTACTGGATCTTTCGCGGCAAGGTGCGGCCGGGCCACCGCTGAGCCGGCGTTGACGACAACAAGCGTGGAGACAGACAACATGGCGACCCGACCCCGTCCGACCGCAGAAGACAAGCGCCTCGACGAAGCCCGCGAGAAGAAAGTGCCGTGGCGCCGCTGGGGCCCGTATGTGAGCGAGCGCCAGTGGGGCACCGTGCGCGAGGACTACAGCGAAGGCGGCACCGCGTGGGAATCGGTCAGCCACGACCAGGCCCGCTCGCGTGCCTACCGCTGGGGCGAAGACGGCATTGCCGGTGTCTCCGACGACAAGCAGCAACTGTGTTTTTCGATCGCGCTGTGGAACGGCGCCGACGCCATTCTGAAGGAGCGCCTGTTCGGCCTCACCGGCAACGAAGGCAACCACGGCGAGGACGTGAAGGAGTACTACTTCTACCTCGACAACGTGCCCAGCCACGCCTACATGAAGTACCTGTACAAGTACCCGCAGCAGGCGTTTCCGTATGCGCAGCTGGTCGAAGAAAACCGCCGCCGCGGCCGCGCCGACCC
>JANOVJ010000124.1:0-14598 GCA_031417295.1 bacterium
GCGGAGCGCGCGTGGACGATGATCCGTTTGCCGCGCATGCGCACCTCTTCGGCCGCGGCGGCAACTTCGGCGTCGGTCATCCAGGTTGTCTCGGCCGGCGACTGCGGCGTGAAGTTGTCGCCCGACAAATTGAGCTTGATCGAATCGACGCCGTACTTCAGGAACATGCGCACCGCCTTGCGCATGTCGTCGGCGCCGTTGACGTTGACGCCGAAGCTGAATTCGGGGAACGGCAGGTGCGGCAGCGTCTCGTCGCCCAGGCCGCCGGGGACGGTGATCTCCTGGCTCGCGGCCAGGTAGCGCGGCCCCGGAATCTGGCCCGAGTTGATGGCGTTGCGGATCACCACATCAAGCCGCGGCTTCGCACACGCCGCGCCGACGCACGACGTGAAGCCGGCTTCCAGATAGCGCTTCGCCACCTTCGCACACCACAGCACATGCTCTTCGAGCGGCATCGCCTGGATGGCGCCCAGCGTGGCCGCATCGTTCCAAGAAAAGTGGGTGTGGGCTTCGCACAGGCCGGGCATCAAGGTTGCGCCGGCCCCGTCGATCACTGTCGCGCTGCCCGGTGAAATGGGTGCCGTGCTGCGGCCGACCTGGCGAATGCGGTTGCCCTGCACCAGCACGCTGCCGGGATAGGGGTTCTGCTGCCCGCTGCCGTCGAGGATGCGGACGTTGGTGAAGAGGACGTCGTTCGTCATGGGGATGCCTCCAACCGGCGTTGCCAGCACCCTCGTGCCTTCGCAGCGACCCGAGCAAACCCACACCAGCCGGGAGTGGGGTCGCCGACGGAGAGAATAGGAATTGGCTGAACGGAGTCGGCGACCCCGCTTCCGGCTGCGCGCCTGACGAACATTTCGTTCACGCCGCCCACCGCGTGCTGCGCGCATTGCTCATCGCTGGCGCGCGATGAAACTCGCCGTCCTTCATCACCGCCAGGATGCGTGCCTTGTCCTGCAGCACCGTGATGTCGGCCAGCGGGTCGCCGTCGATCAGCAGGATGTCGGCCAGGCAGCCCTCGCGGATGTAGCCGATCTGCTTGCCCAGCTTCATCATCGGCCCGCCCCAGGCGGTGGCCGACAGCAGCGCTTCCATCGTGCTCATGCCGACGTACTTCACAAAGTACTCCAGGTCTTTCGCATTGGTGCCGTGCGGCGTCCACGCAAAACCGTAGTCGCCGCCGGGCAGGATGCGGATGCCGCGCTTCCTCATCGCGCGCATGCTTTCAACGGCGGCTTCCAGTTCGCGGTGGTAGCCCATCTTCTGCGTGACCTCGCGCGTCAGGCCCCATTCGCTGGCGTGGTGGCAAGTGTTGATCAGCCAGGCCAGGCCGGGGGCGACGAAGTGTTCGCGCTGCTTCGCCTCCAGCATGTCGAGCGCCTCGGTGTCGGCGAAGCTGGCGTGGTAGATCACCTCGATGCCCTGGCGAACACATTCCTTGATCGCCCAGGTGGAGCGCGCATGCGCCGCGACGCGCTTGCCCCAGGCCTTGGACTCCTGCACGCAAACGCGCACCTCTTCTTCGGTGAACTGGCTCATCTCGCTCGGCATGCCGGTGATCGACTCGCCCGAGAGGTTGATCTTGATCGTGTCGACGCCGTACTTGGCGAACATGCGCACGCAGCGGCGCATCTCTTCGGCGCCGCTGACAATGGCGCCGAACGCGAACTCGGGCTGCGGCAGGTGCGGTGCGGTGGTGTCGCCCAGGCCGCCGGGGACAGTGATCTCCTGGCTCGCCGCGAGGAAGCGCGGGCCAACGATGGTGCCGTCGTTGATGGCGTTGCGCGTCACCACGTCGAGCCTCGGCTTCGCCGCCGCGGCGCCGACGCAACTGGTCCAGCCCATGTCGAGATAGCGCTTGGCGACCTCGGCGCACCACAGGATGTGTTCCTCCGGCGGCATGCGCTGGATCGCGTCGAGGCTGGGCTGGTCGTTCCACGAAATATGCGTGTGCGCTTCGACCATGCCCGGCATCAGGAACGCACCCGCAGCGTCGATCACCTGCGCGCCCATCACCGGCGCCGAACGGACGCCGTAGCCTGTCTTCACAACGCGCGAGATGCGGTTGCCCTGCACCAGCACGTCGCCGGTGAACGGCGCTTCGCCGCCGCCGTCGAAGACGCGCACGTTGGTGAAGAGAACGTCGCTCATTGGAACCCCCTACGGTGCTGCGCACCGGCCCCCCCGAGGGGGAGCGAGCCCACTTTCGGGCGGCCGTGCAGTGGGCTCATGTTCAGCTCCTCGCGTTCGCAGCCAGGAAATCGCGCAATTCACGCTGGCATTCCTCGGGTCGCTCGACAGGCGTCCAGTGGCCGCAACGCGGCAGCACGACGACGCGGGTGGACTTCGCGTTGTAGAGCTTGTCGGCCATCGCGCGCACGGCTTGCGGCGGCGCCACGCCGTCTTCGTCGCCGGTGACGAGCAGCACCGGCGCTTCGATCTTCTCGACCGCCGCGGCCTGCGCGCCGGCCAGCGCTTCGCAGTTGCGCGCATAGGCCTCGCCCTCCTGGCGCATCAGGCTTTCGCGGACGAACGCCACGGCCAGCGGCAGGCGTTGCCGGCTGTCGGCCGACAGGGCCGCGTTGACGAGCGTCTGCGTGATCTCGTGCATGCCCGCCACGCCTTCGCGCGCCTTCGCTGCGCGCGCCCCCAAGGCCGTGCGGGCAGCGTCCGGCGGCGCCAGCAGCGGCCCGAACAGGGCGACGCTCAGCGTTGCGTTCGGCTGCGCCGCGGCGATGTGCTGGCAGACGATCGTGCCCATCGAGTGGCCGATCCAATGCGCGCGCTCGATGTTCAGGCGCGCGCAGATGACGAGCAGTGTCTCGACAAAGCGCTCGATCGACAGCGCCCCTTCAGCCCGCTGCGAGCGCCCGCTGCCCGGCAAATCGACGCGGATGGTGCGGTGGCGCGCCAGCGCCGGCATCAACGGCGTGAAGGTGTTCGAACTGCCGCCCAGGCCGTGCACGCAAATGACAACCGGCCCAACGCCCTCGTCTTCCACCGCGACGCGGTCGATCAGGTGCAATGCCATCGCCTACCCGCCTACTCGAAGCGATTCTCGATGACACCGATGCCATCGATTTCGATCCGCACCACATCGCCCGCGCGCAGCCATCTCGAAGGCTTGAAGCCCATACCCACACCGGCCGGGGTGCCGGTGGCGATCACGTCGCCGGGGTGCAGCGTGATGCCGCGCGAGCAGGTCTCGATCAGGGTCGGAATATCGAAGATCAGGTCGCGGGTCTGCCCGTCCTGGCGCAACTCGACGCTGCCGCCCTTCGGCGTCACCCAGCCGCGCACGCGCGTGTCGCGCCCGTCGAGTTCATCGGCGCTGACGATCCACGGCCCCATCGGGCAGAAGGTGTCGAAGCTCTTGCCCAGGTCCCACTGCTGGTGGCGCATCTGCACGTCGCGCGCCGTCACGTCGTTGACGATCGTGTAGCCGAACACATGCGCCATCGCCCGCGAGCGCGCAATGTCGCGCCCGCCGCGGCCGATGATCACGGCCAGTTCGGACTCGTAGTCGATCTGCGTCGATGCCTCGGCCAGCGGCAGCTTCACCGCTTCGTGCGGGCCGACCACGGACTCGGCCAGCTTGGTGAAGACGATCGGCCAGCCGTCTTCCTGCGCCAGGTGGTCGCGGAACACGCTGTCGGCCAGCTCGGCGGCGTGCGCGCGGTAGTTGCGGCCAACGCAGAACAGGCCGCGCAGTGGGTGCGGCAGCGGCGCGCGCAGCGTGACCACCTCAACCGGCAAGCGGGCGCCGGAAGGCGCTGGCAGCGCCTCGCCACGCGCCAGCGCCTGGATCAGCGGCAGCGCGCCGAGCGATGCATCGGCCACCGCGAGCGGTGTGAGTTCACGCCCATCCGCCGAGACCGTGCCAACGTGCTCGCGTCCACCCCATCGCCAACTGGCCAAGCGCATCGCCCTTGTCTCCGTCACATCTCGCACGTCTTGCGGGCTCGACCCGGCCGCTTCGCATGGAGGAACTCATGGTTTTTGAGACTTGCATCTCAAATCGGGATGGGCGCATCATAAGTGGCGGTGCCCGATCTTCACAAGCGAGGTTGACCCCAACCCGACCCCGGACAAACCCCATGGCGCGACTGAAGCACAAGCTGAGCGAACCCCCGCTGCCGCCCGAGCGCGGCGTCAAGGCGGCGACCTTTCATCTGCTGCTGAACACGGCGATGGATCTCATCCGCCAGGGCGGCCACATCCCGACGGTGGCCGAGGTGGCGGTGCGCTCCCGGGTGTCGCGCGCCACGGCCTACCGCTACTTCCCGAGCCGCAGCGCGTTGATCACGGCGGTGATCGACAGCTCGCTCGGGCCGGTGCGCATGCTCGCGTCCGACAACCCCGACGGCCGCCAGCGCGTGCACGAACTCTTCATCGAGACCTTCCCGCGCTTCAAGGAATTCGAGCCGCAGTTGCGCGCCGCGGCGCAACTCTCGCTCGAGCAGTGGGCACTGGAACGCGCCGGCCTGCTGGAGGAAGAGCCGTACCGGCGCGGCCACCGTGTGCGCATCCTGGAACACGCGATCGCGCCGCTCGCGCCGCTGATGCGGCCGGCGGTGCGCGACCGGCTGCACCGCGCCTTGTCGGTCGTCTATGGCATTGAGCCGCACGTGATCCTGAAAGACATCTGGGGCCTGCCGGACCGCGAGGTGGAACGCATCGCGCTGTGGATGGCCGACGCACTCATCGACGCCGCGCTGCGCGAACCCGGCCCGGCGCCGCCCCGCCGCGCGGGCACACTCAAGCGTGCGCCGAAGCTATTGCCCACGCCACCCGCGCCACCGGCAGCGTCGTCGAAGCGCCGCTGAGAACGGCTTGCGCCGACCCACCCACCCGAGGACGCCCATGCCCCGCCAAACCCCTGCCTGGTACGACGCGCAGTACAACAACCGGGCGCGCATTCCCGAGTTCCCGGCGATCCTGCAGCACTGGTCCAGCGCTTCCGCGCAGGCACGTGAGGGGCCAGGGTGCGACCTGGACGTGGCCTACGGCAGCCACGGCAGCGAGCGGCTCGACATCTTTCGCGCCGCGCACCCGGTTTCGAACGCGCCGGTGCTGGTCTACATCCACGGCGGCTACTGGCGTGCGCTCGACAAGCGCGACCAGTCATTCGTCGCGCCGCCGTTCGTCGCTGCCGGCGCGATGGTGGTGGTGCCGAACTACGCGCTGTGCCCGGCGGTGCGCATCGACGACATCGCGTTGCAACTGGTGCAGGCGCTGGCCTGGGTGTATCGCCATGCGGCTGAATACGGCGGCGACCCGTCGCGCATCGTCGTCGCCGGCCATTCGGCAGGCGGCCATCTGGCGGCGATGCTGCTGGCGTGTGACTGGGGCGCGGTAGCGGCCGACCTGCCGCCGAACCTGGTGCGCTCGGCGCTCGCAATTTCGGGCGTGTTCGACCTCGAACCCTTGCGCCACGCACCGTTCCTGGCGCCCGACCTGCGCCTCACCGCCGCATCGGCGCGCCGCCTCAGCCCGGCCTTGATGCCGGCGCCGCGCGGGCCCTTGGTCGCCGTCGTCGGTGGCGACGAGAGCGAGGAATTCCTGCGCCAGAACGCGCTGATCGGCCGCGCCTGGGGGCCGCAGGCGGTGCTGGCCTGCGAGGCGGTGCCGGGGCGCAACCACATGACCGTCATTCACGATCTTGCCGACCCGGGCACGCGCCTGCACCGCTGGGGCTTGCAGTTGCTCGGGCGCGAAGCATGATGGCCATGCCCGGCCTCCTTGCCGCCCTTGCCATCGCCTTGCTGGGTCTGGCCGGCACCGCCCACGCCGCGCCACCGAGCGTGTTCCTCGAAGAGCTGACCTGGACCGAACTGCGCGACGCCGTGCGTGCCGGCGCCACGACCGTGATCATCCCGGCCGGCGGCACCGAACAGAACGGGCCGCACATGGCGCTCGGCAAGCACAACCTGCGCGTCAAGCTGCTGGCCGGCAAGATCGCCACCGCACTCGGCAACGCCGTCGTCGCGCCGGTGCTGGCCTACGTGCCCGAGGGCAGCATCTCGCCGCCGACGGCGCACATGCGATTTGCCGGCACCATCACCCTCTCGGACGAAACCTTCCGCGCCACGCTCGACTCGGCCGCGCGAAGCTTCAAGCAGCATGGCTTGAAGGACGTGGTCTTCATCGGCGACCACGGCGGCTACCAGAGCCAGCTGAAGGCGGTGGCCGACAAGCTGAATCGCGACTGGGCTGCAACGCCAGTGCGCGCGCATTTCATCGCCGCCTACTACCGCGTCGAGCAGGAAGGCTTTGCTGCCGCGCTGCGCACCAAGGGCCTGACCGAAGCGCAGATCGGCAGCCACGCCGGCTCGGCCGACACGGCCTTGATGCTGGCGCTGGCGCCATCGATGGTCCGCCCGGACCAGCTCGCCCGCGCCGCGCGCGAAGGCCCGGCCGGCGGCGCAGTCGGCGACCCGCAGGCGGCCACCGCGGCCCTCGGCCAGCAGGGCGTCGATCTGATCGTCGCGCAGACCGTGGCGGCCGTTCGCAGCGCGGTGGCCGAGCGGCGTTGAACGACAATCAGAACTTTGCCGCGCGCCGCCATCCCTGGCTGCACCGGCGGCCCGGCCCTCCCGCTCAAGATGCCATGATTTCACGACCCCGACACCTTCTCACGGCCGCGCTGCTCGGCGCCGGCGCGGCCTGGGCCGCCACAAGCTGGTGGCCCGCCGCCCAAGCCGCCGATCCGCCGCCCGCCGCCGCCCGCAGCGCATCGGCCGCCATCGCCACCGTGCCCGGCATGCCACTCGTGCCCGACCCGACCAACCTCTACAGCGAGACCGGCCCCGGCCACATGAGCCCGGCCGTGGCCGGCGCACTGGCACGCATCTACGTGCCCAACCACACCGCCAACACGGTGTCGGTGATCGACCCGGCGACGATGAAGGTCGTCGCCACCTTCAAGGTCGGCCTGAACCCGCAGCACGTGGTGCCGTCGTGGGACCTGAAGACGCTCTGGGTCGCGAACAACGCCGAGAACCTGACCACGGGCAGCCTGACGCCGATCGACCCGCTGACGGGCAAGCCGGGCAAGGCGATTCCGGTCGATGACCCGTACAACATGTACTGGTCACCCGACGGCGCGTTTGCGATCATCGTTGCCGAGGCCTACAAGCGGCTCGACTTCCGCGACCCGAAGACGATGAAGCTCAGCCACAGCATCGAGACGCCGGGCTGCGCCGGCATCAACCATGCCGACTTCTCGATCGACGGGCGCTTCGGCATCTTCACCTGCGAGTTCAACGGCTCGGTGACGAAGATCGATCTCGTGAATCGCAAGGTGGTGAGCACCATCAAGCTGAGCCAGTATTTCAGCCGCCCCGAGGTGCTGGCGCTGATCGCCAAGCCGGGCAAGAAGCAGCGCTTGGTGCCCGACCCGAGTGAACTCGGCGCCGAAATCTGCACCACGCCCGGCATGCCGCAAGACGTGCGCGCGTCACCCGACGGCAAGACTTTCTTCGTTGCCGACATGATGGCCGACGGCGTGCACGTGGTCGATTTCGAGAGCTTCCAGCAGACCGGCTTCATCGCGACAGGCGTCGGCGCGCACGGGCTGTACCCGAGCCGCGACGGCAAGAGCCTGTATACGGCGAATCGCGGCAGCAACCAGATCCGCGGCAAGCCCAAGGGCAAGGGCAGCGTCTCGGTGATCGACTTCGCGACGCGCAAGGTGGTTGCCACTTGGCCCATCGCTGGCGGTGGCAGCCCCGACATGGGCAATGTGAGTGCCGACGGCAAGTACCTCTGGCTGTCAGGCCGCTACGACGACGTGGTGTATCGCTTCGACACCGCGAGCGGCGCGGTCGACAAGGTCAAGGTCGGCCGCGAACCGCACGGCCTGACGGTGTGGCCACAGCCGGGGCGGTATTCGCTGGGGCATACGGGGAACTTGCGGTAGCTGGTCGCAACCTCCGCTTGGCTTGCGTTGCGCGGATTGACCAACGCGGGGGGGGGGGGGGCGGACCAACCGAGCCGGGGGGGTGACGGCACCCCATGCCGGCGGTGCCTCGTTGATGGCGGACTCCGCCACTCGGCGGCAGCCCGGCCGCGAAGTTGCTCCCGGGCAGAACCCAGCGGATTGCGCCATTCGTTCTGCAACAGGTTCTCGAAAGGAGAATGACCATGATGCAACGATCCCTGCGCGCGCTTCGCGTCGCGACGGCGGCGCTTCTTGTTTGCGTTGCGGCTGGCGACGCCAGAGCAGACCTCTATGTCGCCAATCACGGCGGCGGCAAGGTGCTTCACTACGATGACGCCGGCGTCTTCGTCGCTGCGCTGGGGCAATCCCGCCCGGTGCCGCTCGGGATTGCATTCGACCCCGATGGCCAGCTCTATACCAGCAACATCTATACGGACCACATCAGCCGATTCAACCCGGCGAAGAACAAGTTCGAGTCGTTCACCTCGGGCGGAACGATCCGCAACCCGCACCAGATCGTTTTTGGCGGCCCCGACAACGACCTGTACGTGACGGACCTGGGCGGGTTCGGACCGAATCCCCTGGTCAATCGATTTGACGGTCGAACCGGCGCCTTTGAGGAGTCCTTCGCGACGCCGAGTTCCCATGGTTCGACCGCAGGACTGGCGGTGGACGAAGCGGGCGTGATCTTCCTCAGCGACCGCGTTTCCGGGCTCATTCACAGGTACGAGCACGGGGCGTTCACGACGTTCGACACCGGCAGGGCCGGCATGCTGGACGGGCTGACTCTCGGCCCTGACGGCAACCTCTACGTCGCAACCCGCAGTTCGGACGTGCTCCGGTACAAACCCGACGGCACGCCCTTCGGGGTTGGTGGGAGCTTGACGGACCCGACGTTTGTCGCCGACAGCCGCCTGGCGCTTTCGTTCTCGGTCGCCTTCGGGCCCGACGGCAATCTCTATGTCGGTGACTACGGCGGGAGTCAGGTTCTGCGTTACAACGCAGCCGGCCAGTTCATCGACGCCTTTGCTTCGCCGGGTGAAGGTGGACTGAACGGCCCGGGCCACATCGCCTTCGGCCCGAACATCCCGGTCGTCCCGGAGCCTGCGACCTGGCTGAGCCTCGCGCTCGGCTTGGCGATCATCGGCCGCAAGCTTCGGGTGTCGAGCCGAGCTTTGATGTGAGAGGCGGATCGGGTCGCTGGACGCGACCCGCGTAGAGTTCTATCGGTCTTCGCGCGTGCTCCAGAGCCGAAGAATGTGGATCGTCTCAACGCCATCAATCCCATAGCGGATTTCATACTGCCCGGCGACGATCCTGCGCACTTCGTCGGGGTTGAACTCTTCCAGGCGCAATCCAAGCCGAGGGTTGTTCGGCAAGCGGTCAGCCGCCTCGGTGATTGCCAGGACCGTCTTCGCCGCCGCCAGCGGATTCACATCGACCAGAAATGCATGAAGGCGGGCAAGGTCGCCAAGCGCCTTGCTCGTCCACTTGACCCTCGTCCGGGCAGCGGCAGCGGGCTGGCCGTGGCCAGACTCTCAGCCCATGCCTTGACTTCGGCATGGTCAACAACTTTGCCGGCTTTCACATCGGCCAGGCCTTCGAGGGTGAGACGGTGGCGTTCTTCTTCTTGTTCAACCCAGGCCACCAGCGCCTGCTCCACCACCCACCCACGCGAGCGGTCCAGGCGTTGCGCGAGATGGTCTACCTTTGCGGCGAGCGGCGCAGGGACATGGGCGGTAAGAACGCGAGAGTCTGTGGAGGCCATTGCATTGGCTCGTAGTCACACGCAAACATTGTAGGTTCTTGCAGCGGCCGTCAAGGGCCGAAGGGAACCCCTACCCCTCCAACGCCGCCACCTCGGCCGTCAGCCGCCCGGCGGTGTTGGCGGTGCTGTGCAGCAGGTTGTGCAACAGCCGGATCATCAGGCTCGGTTGCTCGTGTTCGAGGCGCGCGAACGCTTCGGCCGACAGCGTGCAGCACTCGACCGGCGTGTCGGCGCGTACGTCGGCCGAGCGCACACCTCCCACGATCAGCGCCGTCTCGCCAAAGCCCATGCCGGCCGACAGCGTCGACAAGCGTTTGACGCCGCCCTGCGGCAGCCCGACGATCACGCTGACTTCGCCGCGCATCAGGAAGTACAGCGCGTCGGCCGGGTCGCCGCGACGGACGATCGAAACGCCGGGTTCGAACTGGCAACGCTCAATGCGCGCTTCGAGATACGCCACGTCGGCCGCCGTGACACCGACGCACAGCCGGTGCTCGGCCAGGCTGGCAATCGCCACTACGGCGCGCGCTGCGGCGTAGCGCTCCAGCAGCCCGCGTTCGCACCACTCCAGCCCCAGGTCGAGCTGCGGCTGAAAGCTCACCGCGCGGCTGTGGCGCGGGTCGAGTTCAGAGCCGAACGCGGCCAGCAACTCGCCGCGCCGGACCCGCGTCAGCACCACGTGCTGGCCGCGCGCGGCGCAACTGGCCACCAGCGCGGCGAGCATGCGCGTGGCGGGCAGGTCGGCGGTGGTGACGCGCTTGAAGTCGAGTACCGCGTAGTGCAGCCCGGCCTCGGCGGCGACGATCTCTTGCAGCACCGGCTCGATGGTCGCGAAGCGCAGGTCGCCCTGCAGCTCGAACACCGCGCAGCGCGGGCCGTGTTCGTCGAGCACGCTGCGCTCGGTGGCCGGCCGGCGGCGCTTGGAACGCACGCCGGCCAGCGTGTAGCGGGCGCGCACGGTGGCCGCCGAGGGCCGCGGCGGCAGCAGGAAGTGCAGCCCGAGGTCGGCCGAGATCGCCTCGCAGGCCCTGACGCCGCGCACGCTGTTGCCGCGCTCGTCGAGCGCGGGCGAGTAGATGCCGATGCCGAGCTGCCCCGGCAGCACCGCCACGATGCCGCCGCCGACGCCGCTCTTGGCCGGCATGCCAACGCGGTAGACCCATTCGCCGGTGAAGTCGTAGACGCCGCAGGTCGTCATCACCACGAGGATCGGGCCGATGAATTCGCTCTTCACCGCACGCTGGCCGGTCGCAGGGTTGACGCCGCTGTTGGCGAGCGTGGCGCCGATCAGCGCCAGGTCGCGGCAGTCGATCTGTACCGCGCACTGCCTGAAGTAAAGCTCGAGCGCGGCCTCGGGATCGCTCTCGATGATGCTGTAGTTGCGCAGCATGTGGCCGATCGCGCGGTTGCGGTGGCCGGTGGCGCGCTCTGACTCGAACACCGCCGCATCGACGCTCAGCGGCCGCCCGGCGTAGGCCGAGATTGCATCGACCACGCGCGCCAGCCGGGCCTCGGGCGTTGCGCCGGCCACCAGCGACGAGGCGGCAATGGCGCCGGCGTTGATCATCGGGTTCAGCGGCCGGCCGGTGCCGGGCTCCAGGCTGATCGAGTTGAAAGCGTCGCCGGTCGGCTCGATGCCGATCGCCTGGCGCACGCGCGCCTCGCCGCGGTCTTCGAGCGCGACGCCGTAGACCAGCGGCTTGGAGATCGACTGGATCGTGAACGCCTGGCGCGATGCGCCGACTTCGTAGACATGGCCGTCCACGGTGGCGATGACGATGCCGAACGCGGCCGGGTCGGCCGTGGCGAGTTCAGGGATGTAGCTGGCCACCTGGCCGCTGTCGAGGCCGGCAAAGCGGGCGTGCAGGTGTTCGAGATAGGCCTGGATCGGCGACGATTGAATGGGCATCGGCTCACCATAGCAACTTTCATGCGAGTCGGCGGTAAGCCGGGGGCGGTGCGAGCCGACTCAAGGGCTTGCATTCCGGAGGCGCGATGACGGGCAAGCCCAGGCGAGTGGCGATGGCGATGGCGATGGCGGCGACGCGACCCGCGAAGGTCGCGCGCCGTGCGTTGCTCGCCGGCATGGCGGGCGGGCCGTTGCTGGCGCTGCCGCGCTGGGCCGGCGCGCAAGCCGGCGCTGCTGTGAACGCGGCCGCTGACACCGCCGTCGGCGCCAGTCCCGCCTCCGCTCCCGCGCCCCCTCCTGCGCCTGACGCCGACGCGCCCTTGATCGAAGCCCTGGCCATCGGCCGCTCGGCGATCGAGCTCCAGTTCGCGCCCGGCTTCGAGCCCCAGCTGCAAGCGCAGGCGCGGGCCTGGGTGCTGCGTTCGGGCGCGGCGGTGCGGGGCTACTTCGGCAGCTTCCCGGTGGCGCAGGCCGAGATCCTGCTCACGCCGGTGGAGGGCGCCGGCGTGCGTGGCGGCGTGACCTACGCCGAGCCCTCGCTGCTGATCCGCATCCACCTCGGCCGCGAGACCACGCAAGCGCAGTTCCTCGACGACTGGATCATGGTTCACGAGATGGTGCACCTCGCGATCCCGCGCGTCCCGCGTTCGCAGAACTGGCTGCACGAGGGCATCGCCACCTACGTCGAGGGCGTGGCCCGCGGCCGCGCCGGGTGGGTCGCGCCGGCCACGGTGTGGCGGGATTGGGTCACCGCCATGCCCAAGGGCCAGCCGCAAGACGGCGACGCCGGGCTCGACCACACGCCGACCTGGGGCCGCACCTACTGGGGCGGGGCGATGTTCTGCCTGCTCGCCGATGTGGAGCTGTTGAAACGCAGCGGGGGCCGAGCTGGCTTGCAGCAGGCGCTGCAGGGCGTGCTCGCGGCCGGCGGCCATTACGGCGTGGCGTGGCCGGTCGATCGCATCCTGGCCACTGCCGACAAGGCAGTCGGCCAGACGACCCTGATCGAGATCTATACGCTGATGAAGGACGCACCGGCGCCGGCTGACCTGGCGCGCCTGTGGCAGGAGCTGGGCGTGCTGGGGGGCACGCTGAACGACGATGCGCCACTGGCGGCAGTGCGGCGGGCGATCTTGTCCTGAGCCTGGGCCGATTGGCTCCCTCTCCCGCTTGGGCGGGAGAGGGCAGCACCACGCCACTCAGCACGCCATCGTCGAACCACTGCCGCAGGCAGGCGCCGATGCGGTTGACGTCGTCGGCCTCGCCCGCGCTCTGCGCCTGCGCGCAGGCCTGCGCGAAGGTGGCGCCGGCCTGCATCGCCCACAACAGCGCCGCCTCGACCGGGTGCCGCGAACGAAAGTGCGGCCGCAGGCCCTTGCGCCAGACCAGCCACATCACCGGCTGCTCGCCGCGCGCGGCGGGCGGCGGCAAGCGCTGGCGTAGATCGCCAGGCCGAGTGCACGGCGCGCCGGGCTGCCGGCGATCGGCTCAGACGCATCCGCCCCACCCAGCATGTGCTGCTGGAAGCGGGCCTGCAAGGGCAGCAGGGCGGTAGCGTCCTGCGAAATCGTCGCTCGGTGGCTGCCTCCCAGACTGCCGCTGCCGGCCATCGGCCGCCTCTCACAGACCCGGCGAGGGGGATGCCCACGATCCGCGGCTACCGAAGTCCTTCGGCGCGCTCGTCGATGTCCCAGGGATTTGTCAGGGCCAGGCCGCAGCCCTCGAAGTCGGATACGTTACGTGTGGCCAGGCCCAAACGATGACTCAGGGCAATCGCTGCGATCTGGCCGTCGAACTGGGAGATAGGCGTACCTGCGCCGCGCCGCGCGGCTACGACGAGGGCGTAGTCGGCTGCGGAGCCTGAGTCGAACGGCAGGACGCGGCCGGCAAAGTCTTCGAGGAACATCGCCGCGAGCGCCTGCTGCAAGCGTTGGCGACGCTTGCCAGCAGGCAGCAGACGTGCCCCGAGCATCATCTCGGCTTGGGTCACCGCGCTCACGAACAGGCCGTTCGCAGGCTGTGAGGCAAACCAGGCGAGCACTGTGGCCTCGGGCCGCACGCGCAGCAGTTCGGAGAGCACATTTGTGTCGAGGAGGACGCTCATGCGCGCCGCTTGGCTTGCGCCCGGCGTTTGGAGGGCGCGGTACCCGCGGCACGAACGGCCTTCGGTTCTTCATCGAAGCCGGGCGGGGCCCGCACTGGCTCACGCGGGGGCACGCTCAACGCCACATCACCCAGGCCGACAAACCGAGCACGGATGCGAGATGCCAGATCCTTGGCGGGAACAGGCGGCTCGAGAAGTGCAGCACGCAGTATCTGCCGCGCCTCCTCTTCCATCGAGCGGTTCCGGCTCGCGGCGCGCACACGAAGATCGCGCTTGAGGGATTCGTCCAGATCGCGAATGGTGAGTGTGGCCATGTGCAAGCTCCTGGGTCCACTGCATTGTACTCAATGCAAGCATTGATAGCACTTACGGGCGAGGAATGGGTCGCTGCAGCACCACGCCACTCAGCAGGCCATCGTCGAACCACTGACGCAGACAGGCGCCGATGCGGTTGACGTCGTCGGCCTCGCCCGCGCTCTGCGCTTGCTCGCACGCCTGCGCGAAGGTGGTGCCGGTCTGCATCGCCTGCAACAGCGCCGCCTCGACCGGGTGCAGCGAACGAAAGTGCGGTTGCAGGCCCTTGCGCCAGACCAGCCAGGTTACCGGCTCCGAGCCGCGCGTGGGCGGCGGCGTGGCGCCGTCATCGTCGTCCAGCGCCTGCCATATCGCGACGGTGTTGTGCTCGAAGCGCAGCAGCTCGGCTGTGGGTACCAGCCGCAGTTGCAGCGAGGCCCAGGCTTCGGGCGGCACATCGGCCAGGTCGGCGGCGGCCAGCGCGGCCGAGTCGGGCCCGTCGAAGGCGTTGCGCAGGGCCCAGTCGAGTTGCGCCAGCTCGGCCACATCCAGGCTCTGCGGCAGCGCTTCTTGCAGGTGCG
>JANOVJ010000125.1:0-15321 GCA_031417295.1 bacterium
GCAGCCGACCACCGCCGGAATGCCCAGCTCGCGCGCGATGATCGCGGCGTGGCAGGTGCGCCCGCCGCGGTTGGTCACGATCGCGGCGGCGCGCTTCATCACCGGCTCCCAGTTCGGGTCGGTCATGTCGGTCACGAGCACGTCGCCGGCTTGCACCTGGTCCATGTCGGCGATGCTGTGCACGATGCGCACCGGGCCGGTGCCGATCTTCTGGCCGATCGCGCGGCCCTCGGCGAGCACCACGCTCAGGCTCTTGTCGCCCTACAATTTGTAGCGCTGTTCGACCTTGCCTTCGGCCTGGCTCTTCACCGTCTCGGGCCGCGCCTGCAGGATGTAGAGCTAGCGGTCGGCGCCGTCCTTGCCCCACTCGATGTCCATCGCGCGGCCGTAATGTTCTTCAATGATCAGCGCGTAGCGCGCCAGTTCGGCCACGTCGGCATCGGCGAGCGAGTAGCGGTTGCGCAGCTCGGAGGCGGTGTCCACCGTCCGCACCAGCTTGCCGGAGGCGGCCTTCTCTTCGGCCGACGCGAACTCCATCTTGATCAGCTTGGAGCCGAGGTTGCGGCGAATGATCGGCAACTTGCCCGCCCGCAGCGCGGGCTTGTGGACGTAGAACTCGTCCGGGTTCACGGCGCCCTGCACCACCGTCTCGCCGAGACCGTAGCTGGAGGTGATGAACACCACATCCTTGAAGCCGCTTTCGGTGTCGATCGTGAACATCACGCCCGCCGCGCCGAGATCGCTTCGCACCATGCGCTGCACGCCGGCCGAGAGCGCCACGTCGGCGTGGGCGAAGCCCTTGTGCACGCGGTAGCTGATGGCACGGTCGTTGTAGAGCGAGGCGAAGACCTCCTTCATCTTTGCCAGCACGTCGTCGATGCCGACCACGTTGAGGAAGGTTTCCTGCTGGCCGGCGAAGCTGGCGTCGGGCAGGTCTTCGGCGGTGGCCGACGAGCGGACCGCGAACGAGGCGCCCGGGTTGTCGTGCGCCAATCGGACGAAGGCCTCGCGGATCGCGGCTTCGAGCGAGGGCGGGAACGGCGTGGTTTCAATCCAGTGGCGAATCTCGGCCCCGGCCACGGCGAGTGCGCGCACGTCTTCGGTGTCGAGCGTCGTCAAACGCGCAGCGATGCGATCGACCAGCCCCTGGTGCTTCAGGAACTCGCGAAATGCATCGGCAGTGGTCGCGAACCCGCCCGGGACTCGCACGCCGGCAGCGGCCAGCTGGCTGATCATCTCGCCAAGGGAGGCGTTCTTGCCGCCTACCGACTCGACGTCGGTCATTCTCAGTTGTTCAAACGGCACGACCAGGGCGGTCGCCAGCAAGGTGGATGACATGGGAGGACTCCGGGACGATGAAAAATCGGGGCCTCCCGCTCCGGCTGGCGCGAGCGCAGCGTCCGGGTGGACGGGCGCTCCAGCGCGTGCGCCGCCCCGGCGCGAAGGCGTCTCGGGGACTGTGGACGGCTCAGCATGGTGGGCGGGGTAAGAATTTCGGGCCGATTCTACCGGCCATCGTGCCTATGATCTGCCCAGCATTCCTCACCGCGAGCGCCCCCCACATGCCCAACCGAACCGTGTTCTTCGTCTCCGACAGCACCGGCATCACCGCCGAGACCTTCGGCAACTCGATCTTGAACCAGTTCGCGGCCAAGCCGCGCCACGTGCGGCGGCCGTTCATCGACAGCGCCGACAAGGCGCATCAGGTGGTGCGCGAAATCAACCACGCCTTCGAGGCCGAGGGCAAGCGGCCGATCGTCTTCGTGACCCTGGTCGATCGCGAGGTGCTGGAGATCGTGAAGACGCAGAGCCGCGGCATGGTGCTCGACATGTTCAACACCTTCATCGAACCGCTCGAGGCCGAACTCGGCATCACCTCGAACCACCGCGTCGGCCGTTTTGCCGACGTGGCCAAGAGCCAGGAGTACACCGACCGCATCGAAGCCATCAACTTCTCGCTGGCGCATGACGACGGGCAGTCGGCGAAGAACCTGGCCGATGCCGACGTGATCTTGGTCGGCGTGAGCCGCAGCGGCAAGACGCCGACCTCGCTGTACCTGGCGATGCAGCACGGCATCAAGGCCGCCAACTACCCGCTGATCCCGGAGGACTTCGATCGCGGCCAGATCCCGGCCTCGCTGGCGCCGTTCAAGCGCAAGTGTTTCGGCCTCACGATCGACCCCGAGCGGCTGAGCCAGATCCGCCACGAACGCCGGCCGGCGAGCGTCTATGCCTCGCTCGCCAACTGCCGCAACGAAGTTCGCGAAGCCGAGGCGATGATGCGCCGCGAAGGCATTGCCTGGCTGAGCTCGACCCACAAGTCGATCGAGGAGATCGCGACCACGATCCTGCGCGATCTGCGGCCGGACCGGTTGATGTATTGAACGCCTGACGCGACGGCATTGCGCTGGGGGCGGCGTCGGGGGTCCGGGGTCTGGGTTCACCCCAATTTGTGGGCGGTTTCTCCTCGGCCACGCGCTATGCGAGCGTCAGGTCGATCGACTCTGTCTGGCCGGCCGCAAGCTGAACCTTCTGCGTCGCACCGATTGCGCCGGGCACGGCACCGGGCAGGTCCAGCGTGGCCACCACCCACAGCTTGCCAGGCGGAAGTGCCTTGAATTCAATCTCACCGGTGGCATCGACTACTTCGGCCTTGAGGGGAGGCGAGGCCAACGGCAGGCGGCGCAACTCCACCTTCGCTTTCTCCACGCTCAGACCGCCCGCACGGCGCAGCACCACATGCAACTGGGCCGTCGCCGCAGCCCCTGCAACCGCCGCAGTCTTTGTGGTCGTCGGCTGTAGCCCGGCGAACATGCCTCGAATGAGCAACAACACCGACTCGGTGGCGAAGCCCGATGCGAAGGCCAACCCCACGGCGCTTGCTACCGACTTCGGCTCGAGCGCGTAGTAGGCCACCATCGCAAGAAACGGTGAAGACATCAATTGCATGAGTTGGAACACCACGAACTCACGCGCTTCGAGCAGGGTCACGCGGCTTTCGGTGGCGGTACCCGCAAAGTTGCACGACGCCCGTTTCTGGTATTCCGGAACACGCCGGGTCAGATTGACGATGCCGCCGACGAAGGCGAACACCACGACGTAGAACGGCACCACAAAGCCACCCCTGACCTCATACATCGGCAAGGCTGTCGATGCCGCGTTGCCTGCGCTCGCCGGAGGGCTCGGCGGCTCCGCTGCCTTGGCGCACGGGTGGCCGGGGCCACACTCCTGTGCCACGACACCGCCAACCGCCACCAGCCACGGGTAGATAACGTTGCCAGGCAGCGCTATATCTGGACACAGGTCCACCGGACCCTGCGGCGCCGATGCCGCACGGGCAGGAGGCTGCGGCTGCACGCAGGCGCGAATAAGGCGGATCGGCCCGGCGTCGGGAGGCGTTTCATGCGAGCGCAGCATGGCCGTGAACGGCAGCACCAGCAGCGCGAAAGAGAAGACCGAGAACATGTAGGCGAAGCGAAAGATCGAAGCCGTCTGCTCGGCCTCGCACCGCTTGTCTGCGGCGTCCCGGTCGGCCTGTGTGAAGGCGTGCAGGAACCATGCGGCCAGAAACAAGAAGGCCAGCGCGAGCAGCGACTTGGCCGCCATCGACATGCCAGGGATCGGTCGCTCGTTCGGCTCCGGCACCGCCAGCACACCCGCGAGCATGGCCAGCGCGAACAGCACGCCCGTGACGGCTGGGTAGAAGTAGGGATGCCGAATGGGATGGGTCATGTTGCCTGCCTTCAGGTGGAGCCACGCGCCAACATGCTAACGACAAGGAAAGGCCAGACGCATCCTCAAACCATGGGACGACTCATGTGCCGCCTCGGATCCAATCAGTCAGGTGTCAGCCCCATCGCTGCCGGGCCGATTCATACAGGCACACCGCCGCCGCCGCCGCCACGTTGAGCGACTCCTCGCCGCCCGGCTGCGGAATGCGCACTGCGGCACCGCAACGCGCTGAGAGCTCGGCCGACAGGCCCTGCCCTTCGTGCCCGAACGCAAACGCGCAGGGCCACGGCAGCGCCACCTCGTGGATCGCCTGCGTCGCGTGCGAGCTGGTGGCGAAGAGCGCCACCCCCATCGCGTCGAGCGAAGCCACCGCCACACCTTCGACGAGATTCAGCCCGAAGTGCGCGCCCATGCCGGCGCGCAGCACTTTAGGTGACCACAGCGCGGCCGTGCCCTTGAGCGCGATCACTTGGGTGAAACCGAAGGCCGCGGCGCTGCGCAGGATGGTGCCGACGTTGCCGGCGTCCTGCAGCCGGTCGAGCACAACGCTCGGCGCACCGGGCTGCACACTCAACGCTTCGCGCCACGGCACGGCAAAGCCCAGCGCCGGCGGCGATTCGAGCCCGCTCAACCCCGCCATGAGCGCGGCCGGCACAACCGCCACGGCCGCCGCCCGGCCCGCCAACTGGCGCAGCGCCGGTTGCTCCCAGCCGGCCTCGGTGATCAGCGCCAGCGGCGCCACGCCGCCGCGCTGCAGGAAGGCGGCGCACAGGTGGTCGCCTTCGAGCCAGACTTCGCCGAGCTTGCGGTAGGCCGCTGGATCGGCGGCGAGCTTGCGCAGCCGGACCAGCAACGGGTTGTCCTTCGAGGCGATCGCCCGAATCGCGACCACCTCAGTCCTCGCCGAGCACCGCGCGCACCGGTGCGAACGAACGCCGGTGCTGCGCACAGGCGCCGTGTTCGTGCAGCGCCGCCAGGTGAGCGGCGGTCGGGTAGCCCTTGTGGCCGGCGAAGCCGTACTGCGGATGCTGTTCGTGCAGCGCCAGGCACAGCCGGTCGCGTTGCACCTTGGCCAGGATCGACGCGGCCGAGATCGCCTTGACCCGCGCGTCGCCCTTGACGAGTGCCTCGGCCGGCATGGCCAGCAGCGGCAGCCGGTTGCCATCGACCAGCACCCGGTGCGGCCGCAGCCGCAGCCCTTCCACGGCGCGGCGCATCGCCAGCAACGTGGCCTGCAAGATGTTCAACTCGTCGATCTCTTCGACACTCGCCTGCGCAATGCTGCAACACAGCGCCCGGGCGCGGATTTCGTCGAACAGCCGCTCGCGGGTGCGCGGCCCGAGTTGCTTCGAATCCCTGAGCCCCTTGATCGGCTGCAGCTCGTCAAGAATCACCGCCGCGGCCACGACCGGCCCGGCCAGCGGGCCGCGGCCGGCTTCATCAACGCCCGCGATCAGGCCCGGCAGCCCGTGGCTGAACGCGAGTTGATCAGCGAGCCAGGATCGTCGCGAGAGCATCGGTCGCGGCCTGCGCCGTGTTGCGGCGCAGCGCCAGGTGAAGGGCCATGAATCGCTCGCGCAATGCGGCAACGCGCTGCGGGTCGGCCAGCCAGGCCAGCGTGGCTTCGGCCAGGCGCTCCGGCGTGGCGTCGAACTGCACCAGCTCGGGCACCACGGCATCGCGGAGCAGGATATTGGGCAGGCCGATCCAGGGCTGCAGCCCCTTGTTGCGCATCCAGCGCCAAGTCAGCCAGTGCATGTTGTAGGCAATCACCATCGGCCGCTTGAACAAGGCCGCTTCGAGCGTGGCGGTGCCGCTGGCCACGAGCGTCACGTCACACGCGGCCAGGGCCTCGTGCGATTGGCCGTCGAGCAGGGCGATGGGCGTGCCGGGTGCGAACTGAGCCAGCATCGGCTCGAGCATCGTGCGCAGGCCAGGCACCAGCGGCAGCACGAAGCGCAGGCCCGGCCGGGCGCGATGCATCAGCGCCGCCGCGCCGAGCAGGCGCGGCGCGATGTATTCGATCTCGGAGCGGCGACTGCCCGGCAGCAGCGCGACGACCACGTCGCTATCGGCCAGGCCGAGCGCTTGCCGGCTCTCGTCGCGCGGCGGCTCGAGCGGGATCGCGTCGGCCAGCGGATGGCCCACGTAGGTGGCCGCAATGCCATGCGCCGCATACAGCGCGGGCTCGAACGGGAACAGGCACAGCACATGGTCGACCGCGCGTCCGATCTGGTGCACCCGATCCGGCCGCCAGGCCCAGATCGACGGGCTGACAAACTGCACGGTCTTGATGCCGTGGGCGCGCAAGCGGGCGGCCAGGCCGAGGTTGAAGTCGGGCGCATCGACGCCAATGAAGACATCGGGTCGCTCAAGCAGCAGGCGCTCGCCGAGTTGGCGGCGAATCGACCAGATTCCGTGAAAGTGGCGCAGCACTTCGGCATAGCCGCGCACCGCCAGCTTGTCGTGCGGCCACCAGGCCTCAAAGCCCAGCGCCGCCATCTTCGGCCCACCGATGCCCGCAGCTTGCAGCGCCGGCCAGCGCTGCTTCAACGCGGCCAGCAACATACCGGCCAGCAGATCGCCGGAGGCTTCGCCCGCCACCATCGCGATCCGCGGCATGGCCAAGGGCAAGGGCAAGAGCGGCAGTATCGGGCCGGGCGGAAGATCGCTCAACGCCACCCGCCTAGCGCGCGATGCCGCGCTTCGAGCCCGCCAGAAACGCGGCCATCAGATCGACCTCGGCCCGCGCCTCGGGCCTCTCGGCGGCCAAGGCCGCGATCAGCGCCTGCGCCTGCTCCAAGGTGTGGCCATCGCGGTAGAGCAGCCGGTGCATCTGCTTGACCGCGGCGACGCGCTCGGCCGAAAACCCGCGGCGGCGCAAGCCTTCGACGTTGAAGCCGCGCACCGCGAGCGGGTTGCCATCGACCATCATGAACGGCGGCACGTCTTGCGAGACGTGGCTCTGGAAACCGATCATCGCGTGCGCGCCGACCTTCACGAACTGGTGGACGCCGCTCAGGCCACCCACGATCGCCCAGTCGCCCACGTGCACATGCCCGGCCAGCGTGGCGTTGTTGGCGAGCACGGTCTGGTCGCCCACCTGCACGTCGTGGGCGAGGTGAACGTAGGCCATCACCCAGTTGTCGGAGCCGAGCCGGGTGACGCCGCTGTCTTGCGCAGTGCCGAGGTTGAAGCTGCAGAACTCGCGGACGGTGTTGCGGTCGCCGATCGACAGCGCGGTCGGCTCGCCGGCGTACTTCTTGTCCTGGGGCACGGCACCGAGCGAGCAGAACGGGAAGATGCGGTTGTCGCGGCCGATCGTCGTGCGGCCCTCGATCACACAGTGCGGGCCGATCGTGCTGCCCTCGCCGATGCTCACATCCGGCCCGATCAGCGTGTACGGCCCGATGCTGACGGATGCCGCGAGCCGCGCCTGGGGCGAGACGATGGCGGTCGGATGAATCGTCGTCATGGCCGCATCCCGGCGCCCATCGTCAGGCCTCGGGAGCGTTGCGCATGGTGCACATCAACTCGGCCTCAACGGCCAGTGCACCGCCTACCGTGGCCCGGGCCTTGAACTTGTAGATGCGCGACTTGACGCGCACCAGTTCGACCTCGAGCACGAGTTGGTCGCCGGGCTCCACCGGCCGCTTGAAGCGCGCGCCGTCAATGCCGACGAAGTAATACACCGAGTTTTCGCCCAGCCCGTCGGCCATCGACTTGAACGCCAGCAGCGCCGCGGCCTGCGCCAGCGCCTCGAGCATCAACACGCCGGGCATCACCGGGCGGCCCGGAAAGTGGCCGCCGAAGAACGGCTCGTTGATGGTGACGTTCTTCAACGCCTTGATGCGCACGCCTTCCTCGATTTCCAGCACCCGGTCGACCAGCAGGAACGGGTAGCGGTGCGGAAGCCTCTTGAGGATGTGGTGAATGTCCATGGTCAAGGCGTCTTCTTCTCCAAGGCGCGCAAGCGACCGCGCAGGCTGTACAGCTGCCGCAACGTAGCAGCGTTCTTTTCCCAGGCCGCATTCTCGTCGATCGGGAACGAACCGCTGTAGTGGCCCGGCTTCAGCAGCGAATGGGTGACCACGGCGCAGGCCGACACATGCACATGGTCTGCGAGCTCAAGGTGGCCGCCGATCCCGGCACCGCCGCCGACCGTGCAGTGCCGCCCGATCGTGGCACTGCCGGCCACGCCGACGCAGCCGGCCAGCGCGGTGTGCGCACCGATGCGTACGTTGTGCCCGATCTGGACCAGGTTGTCGATCTTCACCCCGTCGCCGATCACCGTGTCGTCGAGCGCGCCGCGATCGACGCAGCTGTTGGCGCCGATCTCGACATCGTCACCGATGCGCACGCTGCCGAGTTGCTCGATCTTGACCCACTGCCCGCCATCGGGAGCAAAGCCGAAGCCGTCGGCACCGATCACGACGCCGCTGTGCAAAAGGCCGCGCGCGCCAATGCGACAGCCGGCGCCGAAGCTGACATGCGCCGCCAGGCGCGTGCCAGGCCCCACCTGCGCACCCGCGCCGACCACGCAGTGCGGCCCGACCACGGCGCCTGCACCGACCACTGCGCCCGCTTCGATGACCGCCAGCGCGCCGACGGCGGCGGTCGCATCCACTTGCGCAGCCGGATGCACCACCGCGCTGGCGTGAACGCCGGGCTCGGCCGCCGCGCGGGTCTGCGCTGCCCACCACTGCGTCAGGCGGGCAAAGCTCAAGTACGGGTCGGCAGTGACGAGCGCCGCACCGCGTGCCACGGCGGCGTCGCGCAGCGCCGGGCCAACGATGACGCAGGCCGCTTGCGACGCACCGAGCTGCGAGCGGTAGCGTTCGTTGGCGAGGAAACTGAGGGTTGCAGGCGTCGCGCCTTCGAGTGGCCCGATCCGCGCAATGCGCAGCGCGGGGTTGCCGATCAGCTCGCCGCCGAGGCTGGCGGCAATGTCACCGAGCGCAAAGTCAACCACGTCGACCTGCGCTAACGGACTTACTTGGGCGCCTGCGCGTTGAGCGCCTTGATCACCTTCTCGGTGATGTCGATGCGCGGGCTCACGAAGGTGGCATCCTGCAGGATCAGGTCGTACTTCTCGGCGTCGAAGATCGCCTTGATGGCCTTGTTCGCGCGCTCGACAACCGCGCCCAGTTCTTCGTTCTTGCGCTGGTTCAGGTCTTCCTGAAACTCGCGGCGCTTGCGCTGGAATTCGCGGTCCTGCTCGACCAGGTCGCGCTGGCGACGGCCGCGCTCGGCCTCGGCCAAGGTCGGTGCGTCCTTTTCCAGCTTTTCGGAAGCGGCCTTCAAGCGCCCGGCGACATCGGCCAGATCTTTTTCGCGCTTGGAGAACTCGGTTTCCAGCTTGGCCTGTGCGGCCTTGGCCGGGATCGACTCGCGGAGCACCCGCTCGCTGCTGACATAGCCGATGCGCAGTTCCTGCGCCACGCTCCACACCGGGAGGGCCAGCAGCGCGGCTGCGGCAGTGAATTTCACGAAGAAGCTATTCATTAGAACGCGGTCCCGATCTGAAATTGTAGTTTTTGGATTCTATCGCCTGGCTGCTTGCGGATCGGCGAGCCGTAGCTCAGCTTGAGCGGGCCCACGGGCGACAGCCAGCTCATCCCGAGGCCGGCCGAAGCGCGCAAGCTGTCGAACGTCAGGTCTTCATTCGAGCCCCAGACGTTGCCCACGTCGAGGTAACCGAAAATGCGCAGCGAGCGGTCGTTGCCGGTGCCCGGCACCGGCAGGTAGAGCTCGTTGTTGAGGTTGAAGCGGCGCGTACCACCGATGAACGCGCCGGTTACGTCGATGGGCCCGAGCGAACCCTGCTCGAATCCGCGCACCGACCCGAGCCCGCCGCCGAAGAAGTTCTTGAACACCGGGTACTCCTGGCCGCCGACGCCAGTGCCGTAACCGAACTCGGTGTTGAAGCCGTAGGTGATCTGGCGCGTGATCGGGATGTAGAGCTGGTACTGGACGTTGAGCCGAACGTAGCGCAGATCGCCGCCGACCGACCACTCGCCCGAGACGCGCTTCAGGCTGCCGGCGTTCGGAGTCACCGCGCTGTCGCGCTGGTCGCGCGTCCAGCCCAGCGTCACGGGGACCGAGTTGCTGTTGCGCCCGAACTGCTCGATGTAGATCTGGTAGTTCAACGGCATGCCGAGGATGTTGCCGTTCAACTGGGTCTGCTCGTAGCCCAGGCCGTAGTAGACCGTGTCGAAGTCGCTGTACGGCACACCGAATCGCACCGAGGTACCGGCGGTCACGATCTGGTAGTACTCGCCCTGGCTGTTGAGCGGCGTGGTGGTCCGGTAGAAAAGATCGAACGCGCGCGAGATGCCGTCGAGCGTGAAGTACGGGTCGACCGTGCTGAGCACCACCACCCGGTTCGAGCTGCTGGTGTTGAGCTCCAGCCCGAGATAGTTGCCCGTGCCGAGTACGTTGTCTTGCTTGACCGCGGCGTTGAAGGCGAGTTGGTTGGCCGACGAGTAGCCCACGCCGAGCGAGATGTTGCCGGTCTGCTTTTCCTTGACGTTGATCGTGATGTCGACCTGGTCTTGCGCGCCGGGCACTTCGTTGCTCTCGATCCCCACTTCGCTGAAGTAGCCGAGGCGATCGACCCGGTCGCGCGAAAGCTTGATCTTGCGTGCGTCGTACCACGCGCCCTCGAACTGGCGGAATTCGCGCCGCACCACTTCGTCACGCGTGCGGTAGTTGCCGGCGACGTTGATGTGGCGCACATAGACCCGGCGCTGCGGGTCGCCGAGCAGCGCAATCGTGACCTGGGCTTTGGCGCGGTCGATCTCGGGCCGGGCTTCGACGCGGGCGAACGCAAAGCCGAAGGCGCCGTACAACTCGGTCAGGTTCTTCGTTGTCGCCGCCACCGTTTCGGCGCGGTAGAGCTCGCCGGGGCGGATCACGATCAGGCTCTTGAACTCATCCTCCCGGCCGAGGAAGTTGCCCTCCATCGTCACCGCCGTCACCGTGTACGGCTGGCCTTCGAGGACGTTGATGGTGATCGTGATGTCCTGCTTGTCGGGCGAGATCGTGACCTGGGTCGACTCGACCGAGAACTCAAGGTAACCCCGGTTCAGGTAGAAGGCGCGGAGCGTTTCCAGGTCGGCGTTGATCTTGACGCGCGAGTAGCGGTCGTTCTTCGAGTAGAACGAAAGCCAGCCGGTGGTGTTCAGGTCGAGCAGGCCGCGCAGCGTGCTCTCGTCGAAGGCCTTGTTGCCGACAATGCGGATCTCGCTGATGCGCGCCGTCTGGCCTTCATTCACGGTGAAGGTCACGTTGACGCGGTTGCGTTCGACCGGCGTCACCGTGGTCACGACTTCGGCGCCGTAGAGGCTGCGCGTCAGGTACTGGCGCTTGAGTTCCTGCTCGGCACGGTCGGCCAGCGCGCGGTCGAACGGCAAACCGTCGCCGATGCCGACCTCGCGCAATGACTTCTGCAGTGCGTCCTTTTCGAACTCCTTCAGGCCGACGAAATCGACACTGGCAATGATCGGCCGCTCTTCGACGATGACCACCACCACCCGACCCTCGATGTCGATCCGCACGTCCTTGAACAGGCCGGTGGCGAACAGCGCGCGCAGTGCCGCGGCGCCCTTCTCGTCGGTGTAGTTGTCGCCGACCCGAAACGGCAGCGAAGCGAACACCGTGCCGGCATCGGAGCGCTGCAGGCCTTCAACCCGGATGTCGGCAACGGCGAACGGCTCTGCGGCCCACGCGACCCCGAAGTGCAGCACACCGGACAGCAGCAGAAAGAGGACGCGAAAACGCAGCAATCCGAAGTGGACGAAGGGGTGGCGCATGCAGGGAAATCAGTGCAGGCCCAGGAGGCGGGCCACATCGTTGTAGAGCGCGAGCGACATCATCATCAACATGATCGCCACCCCGCCCCGTTGCAACCGGTCGAGCCATGCGTCGGAGACGGGCCGCCCGGTTACCGCTTCAAAAAGATAATACATCAGGTGCCCGCCATCGAGCATCGGCAACGGCAACAGGTTCAGCACCCCCAGGCTCACGCTGACGAGGGCCAGGAAGCCGAGGTAATACGCCAGCCCGAGACGGACCGATTGGCCGGCGTAGTCGGCAATCGTCAGCGGCCCGCTCAGGTTCTTGAGCGAGGCCTCGCCGATGACCATCCGCCCAAGCATCCGGACCGTCAGCGACGACATTTCCCAGGTCCGCGCCAGTGCCTGCCCGATGCCGTCGATCGGCCCGTAGCGCACCGTCACCATCTGCGGCGGGCCGCCGATGTAGGCCTCGATCCGGCCGATGCGGCGCTCGCCCTCGCTCACCACCGCCGGCTGCACCAGGGCCTCGATCCGCCGGCCCGCGCGCTCGACCGTCCAGCGCATCGGCGCGGCCGTCTCGCCCTGGACACTGGCGCGGATCGCCTCGCGCAGCCGCGCGCCATCGGCTATCGCCACGCCGTCCACGCTGAGCACCCGGTCGCCGGCAAACAGCCCGGCGCGGGCCGCCGCGCCGGCCGGCATCACCTTGCCCAGCACGGCCTCGTTGTACGGCCCGCCCAGGCCGATGCGCTGCATCAACTGCGCGTCAATCTCGCCGGCCGGAATGCGACCCAGCTCGAGCACCACGGTGCGCGCCCCGTTGCCGGCGGCATCGGTCACGCGCAGATGCCGCCGTTCGCCATGCAGCACGCCCTGCGTCAGCGCCCAGCGCAGGTCGGTCATCGAGCGCACGTCGGCCCACTCGTCGCCGTCGGTCGACTGCGCCTGGACCCAGTCGCCGCTGCGCAGGCCCGCGCGCTCGGCCAGGCTGGCCGCTGCGGGCGCGCCGAGCAGCGCCTTGGGTTCGTCGACGCCGATCCAGAACGACGCGGCATACAGCAGCACCGCGAGCAGCAGGTTGGCCAGCGGCCCGGCGATCACGATCGCGCTGCGCTTCCACAGCGGCTGGCGGTTGAAGGCGCGCCCGAGCTCACTCTCGGGCACGCTGCCCTCGCGCTCGTCGAGCATGCGCACATAGCCGCCGAAAGGCAGCGCGGCGACAACGAATTCGGTGCTGTCGGGCGTGCGCTGGTGGCGCCACAGCACGCGCCCGAAGCCGACCGAGAAGCGCAGCACCTTGACCCCGCAGGCCACCGCCACGCGGTAGTGCCCGTACTCGTGGATGACGATCAGCACGCCGAGCGTGACGATGAAGGCGAGCACGGTCGTGATCATCGGGTGAGCTCCGCAACCTGGCGCGTTGCCGCGCGGCGCGCCAGCGCGTCGAGCGCGAGCAGCGCCTCGATCGAAGCGGCGCTGCCGGCTTCGGGCAGTACGGCGCCGAGGACTCCGGCGATGACGCCGTGGATCTGATCGAACCGGATCGCGCCAGTGAGAAAGGCTTCGACCGCGATCTCGTTGCCGGCGTTGAGCACGGTGGTGCTGCCCGCCGGCGCGCGCAACGTGTCCCACGCGAGTTGCAGGCCCGGATAGCGCGCATGGTCCGGCGCTTCGAAGCTCAGCGCGCCGAGGGTCGCGAAGTCGAGCGCTGCGGCGCCCGACTCGATCCGTTCGGGGAACGACAGGCCGTAGGCGATCGGCACGCGCATGTCGGGCGTGCCAAGCTGCGCGAGCACCGAGTTATCGCGGCAGACGACCATCGAATGCACGATCTGCTGCGGGTGGATCAACACCCGCACCTGCTCCGGCGCGAGGTCGAACAGCCAACGCGCCTCGATCACTTCGAGCGCCTTGTTCATCATCGTCGCCGAGTCGACCGAGATCTTGCGCCCCATCGCGAAGTTGGGGTGGGCACAGGCCATGTCGGGCGTCACGTCGCGCAGCGTCGCCGGGTCGCGGGTGCGAAACGGCCCGCCCGACGAGGTGAGCAGGATGTGGTCGATGCGCCGCGCCCAGGCCGTGCGGTCTTCGGGCAGGCACTGGAAGATCGCCGAGTGCTCGCTGTCGATCGGCAGCAACTGTGCGCCACCGTCGCGCACCGCCTGCATGAACAGTTCGCCGCCGACGACCAACGCTTCCTTGTTCGCCAGCAGCAACCGCTTGCCAGCGCGCGCGGCGGCCAGGCACGGCGACAAGCCGGCCGCGCCGACGATGGCGGCCATCACCACTTGCACGTCGGGATGCGAAGCGATGTCGGCCAGCGCCTGCGGGCCGGCAAGCACCTCGGTGCGCAGCCCGGCTTCGTTCAACGCCGCGGCCAGCCCACGCGCTTGCACCGCATCGGGCAGCACGGCGAAGCGCGGGTTCCACTGCCGGCACTGCGCCGCCAGCTCATCGACCCGGCTGTGCGCCGTCAACGCAAAAACCTCGAACCGCTCACGGTGACGCGAAAGCACATCGAGCGTGCTCGTGCCGACCGAACCGGTCGAACCGAGGATGCAGACTTGTGAAGCCATGTCAGCGCCGCACGGCCGCCCGAAGGCGCTGACGCGCCCCTCGGGGGCCGCGAACGAAGTGAGCTTGGGGCAGTTTCATCCTAGCGCCGCACGGCCGCCCGAAGGCGCTGACGCGCCCCTCGGGGGCAGCGAGCGAAGTGAGCTTGGGGCAGTTTCATCCTAGGCCACGCCGCGCAAGCCCGCAAGCGCGAGCGCGAGCGGAAACACCGGCAACAAGGCATCGACCCGGTCGAGCACGCCGCCATGGCCGGGCAGCAAGGCACTGCTGTCCTTGGCACCCGCGCTTCGCTTCACGAGCGACTCGACCAGGTCACCGACCACGCTCATCGCCGACAGGAACAACAGCGCCAGCAGCGCGAGCGGCGTGCCGAGTTGCTCGAACAGCAAGCCGAACAGGCTCTTCGAGTCGACCTCCAGCCGCGTGTCGATCAAGCCGGCCCAGGCAAAGCCGAGCACCAGCACGCCGACCATGCCGCTCCAGACGCCCTCCCAGCTCTTGCCCGGGCTGATGGCCGGAGCCAGCTTGCGTTTGCCGAACGTCCGGCCTCCGAAGTACGCCGCGATGTCGGCCATCCAGACGAGGCAGAACACCGAGAGCAGGAAGTTGATGCCGATCACCCGCGCGTGGCTCAACGCCAGCCAGGCCAACGCCAGCGCGACGATGCCGACCGCCTGCCGCCCAGCCGCGCCCTGGCGCCCCCAGCCGGCCGGGCCGAAGTGGATGGCCCATGTCCCGCCGAGCACCCACACCAGCGCGGCAAGCCACCACAGCAGGCCCGGTGGCGCCGCGAGCCAGCCCGCAGCCATCGCGCCCAGGCACAGCACCACCACCGCCGCACCGATCGCCAACGCCACCGCGTCCGCGAGCCCGTTCAAGCGCCCCCACTCCCAACCCGCTGCGCCGATCAGCACCAGCGTGAACAGCGCGAACGGCCAGGGGCTGGCGGCGAACAGCGCGGGCAGCAGCAGGGCAAGCAGGACGATCGCGGTGATGACCCGCTGCAAGAGCATGCTCAGGCGCTCACTCGGGCCGCCACGGTGTGTGCCGGTGGGCTGTCGCGGACCTCGCCGAAGCGGCGGTCGCGCTGCGCGTAGGCGGCCAGCGCCGCGTCGAGTTCGGCATCTCCGAAGTCGGGCCAGAGACAGTGGGTGAAGTACAGCTCGGAGTAAGCGGTCTGCCAGAGCATGAAGTTGCTGATGCGGATCTCGCCGCC
>JANOVJ010000126.1:0-20048 GCA_031417295.1 bacterium
TTGGTCATGGGAAGCTCCTGAAGTGAATGGGGGGTGGGAAGATCAGCCGCGCCGGCGCACCGTGGCGCCGAGCAGTGCCAGGCCCGCAAGCGCGAGCGCCCAGGTCGTGGGCTCGGGCACCGACTGCACGTCCAGCGACACGTTGTCGATGCCGACGGCGAGCGGGCCCCGGTTGGCCGCTGCGGCAAACCGCAGCGAGTAGGTTTCGCCAGCCGTGAGGCCGAGGAAGGTTTGCGTGAAGGTGGTGTACGGCTGCGGGCCGCTGCCCAGCGGCGCGGTGAAGACGCCACTGAACACCAGGTCTGCGGCCGCCGTGCTGAAGGCGCTCGCGCCCGACTTGAGAATGTCCACGCGCAGCGCGAGCACAGGCTGCCGGCCGGTGTAGTCCAGCCCGTTTGGCCCGGTGATGAAGGCCGCTTCCGTGCCGCCGTAGTTGGCGAACCACTGAAAGCTGAGCGTTGCCGAATTGACCGGGCCGGCGCCGACGCTGAACGACTGCGAGAGCGCCATCTGCGATGGCGCTGCAAGGTCGAGCACGGCGTAGTTCAGGCCGCTGGCCGCGCCAACGGTGGCGCCGCCCGAGGCCGGCGTTTCATGGCCGCGGTTGATGGCGACGCCGCCGATCAGGCCGTTCTCGGCCGCGCCCCAGGCGGTGAAGGCGTCGGGCGACTGAAGCACCGCCATGTCGGCCTCGAAGCCGCCGTTGGTGATGACTTGCGCCGCCCACGCGGTGGGTGACAGCGTCAGTGCGAGCAAGCCGCAGGCCAGTGCGTGACGGGGCGTGAGAACGGTGAGTTGCATGGGGACTCCTCGGTGAATGGGTTGCAAGGGAGCATGGCCAGGCACTGTGACGCTGGAGTGTCAGCAACGTGAACGTGCGGGCCGCGCGGGCTTGTCACAGCAGGGTCATCCGTTGCGCCTAGGCTTGCGGCGCAAGATGTTCAGGTTGTTATCGACACCAGCGGCACCGGCGGCAATCAGTCAGGCGCCGAGCCAGGATCTGAAGCACGTCATGAAAAAATCAGGGCCCTCTCGCGAGGGTCCGTTTCCTCCAAGAGGAATGGCCGCGGGCGAAACGTCTGCGGCCTTTTTTTGAGCGAGACGGAACGCCGGGTGTTCAGCCGTCGCGCTGACGCAGTCAAGGTCATGCCGCGCGCGTCCCGGCGCCTGCTTGATCAGGCGCGCGCCAGCGCCGCGGCGCAGTGCAATGCACTGCCGGCCATGACGAACAAGTGCCACAGCAGATGCGCGAAGGGGACCCGGGCGCTCAACAAGTACACGGCCGCGCCCAGTGTGTAGGCCAGGCCGCCTGAGGCTAGCAGCCACACGCTGGCTGGCGAAAAATGCTCGATCAGGGGTATCGCCGCCAGCAACACCCCCCAGCCCATCGCGACGTACAAGGCCGTGGACCACACGGGATGCTCGACCCGCCGGGCCAGCGTCATCAGCACCCCCAGTGCTGCCACCGCCCACACCAGCGCCAGCATCATCCACGCGCGCGTGCCGTCGAGGGTCGACGCGGCGAACGGCGTGTAGCTGCCCGCGATGAAAAGGTAGATGGCGGCGCGGTCGAGCCTTTCGAAATGCCGCTTGCCGGGCCCGGACGGCAGCCCGTGAAACAGTGCCGATGACAGGTAGACCAGCATCATCGTCAGTGCGAACACGGCCAGCGCGACCGTTTGCAAGGGATCACCGCCACGCCGCGCAGACGAGCCCAGCAATGCGGGCAAAAACGCCGCTGCCAACACAAAGCCGACGCCGTGGCTGATGCTGTTGGCGCGCTCCTCGGCCGCACTCTGGGGGCGAGGAGGCGGGCGCTCGGCCCGCTGCACCCGCTCACCCTTCGCGCTGTGCGTGCCGACGCGGTGTTTCATCGGTCTTGATGCGGCGGGCCCCCGCAGGGTGCTGACCCTGCGGTACGCAATCAGCCGCCGATGAAGCGTTTGCGATAGGCCGTGGGCAGGTCGGCGAGGTCGAGCATCATCGGCAGGTCGGCGACGCCGAAGTCGGGGTCCCAGGCCGGCGGGCCAAGCACCCGGCCGCCGCACTTCAGGTAGCCCTTGATCAGGGGCGGTGCCTCGACTTCGAGGTGACTGTCCAGGTCGTCCACCGGCAACGGCAGGCGGGGCAGCACGCAGCGCTCCGCAGCGGCCAGGTGGGTCTGGCGCAAGCGGTTCCACAGGCTGGCGGCGAAGTGGCCACCATCGCGCATCGGCACGCTGGCACAGCCGACGACGAGGTCGAGGCCGTTGCGCAGCGTGAACTCGGCGAGCGAGGACCACAACAGCAGAATCACGCCGCCCTGGCGCCACGCCGGCGCGATGCAGGAGCGGCCGAGTTCGATCATCCGCGGGCGCAGCGCGTCCAGCCGCCGCAGGTCGAACTCGCTCTCGCCATAGAGCCCGCCGGTCAGCCGCGCGGCGGCTGGCGTCAAGACGCGGTACGTGCCAACAACTTCCGAGGCCGTATCGGTCGTCTCGACGGTGCGCACCAGCAGGTGTTCGCAGGCGTCGTCGAAGCGGTCGATGTCGAAGCCTTCGGGCGTGCCCGCAGGGGTCGACAGGCGAGCGCCCATTTCATCGACGAACACCCGATAGCGCAGCCGCTGCGCGTGGCGCACTTCATCCGTATGCCGGGCCCAGCACGCTTCGAGGCGGGCCGGGCCAGCGGCTGGCGAACGCGCCTGCAAAGCGTCACCGATCGCACCGTGGCGCTCCAGCGAAATGAGTTCATGTGAGTTCATTCGGCGATGGTGCAGCGGTTGATTGACATCATGGTGACGCTGGCGTGAAGGCGGCGTGACGGGCGCCACTGCAATCACTGGCCCGATGGCGGCAGTCACCCGGCAGTCAGACCTGCGCCGGGGCCGGGGCTCGACCGTCGCCCCCGGCCAGAATGCCAGGCACCTCGAAGACGGCGCGGCTTTGCACAAGGCGAAGGTTCGCCCGGTACGCATCGAATTCGGAGAGCAGCGCCAGCACCAGCGGGCGCACGTCGCGCGTGGAGTGGCCGACGAGGCCCAGGCCGTTCGATGTGGCCCACTCGGTGTTGTAGCGTTCCTGCGGCATGTCCGGGCGTTGCGGAACGTGACGATGGGCAAGCTCAGATGCACCGCCTCGCTCAAGCTGCCCGGACCGGGCTTGCCGATGAACAAGTCACCCGGCATCAGGTGGCGGCGCACTTCAGGCGCGAATCAAGCTGCTGCAGGACGAAGCCGCCAATCGCGTTGACGAAGTGAACGGCCGAAGCCTGCTCATCCTGACCATGGTCACGGTACTGGCCCTGCCGATCAATTCCATTGCCGGGCTGCTGGGCATGAACGCGGGCGAAATGTCTCTGGCGGAACACCCGCACGGCTTTTGGCTGGTCGTGACGATGAGTGCCGCGTTCACCCTGGCTATCGCCTGGTTTGCGCAGCGAAGGCTCGGTCCGCGCCGCCGCGCTGCCGGCGGTTGAAGAGCGATTGCACCGAGCTGTCACGGGCCTGCCACATCGGCCTGACAGACTTCTGCTCAATGGACACGAGAGCAGAAGCCGGCGCGAAACGCGCTGCCGAAGCAGGGCGGGAGCATCGCGATCTGCACGGGCTGATCGACGAACTGGACGCGCTTCGAGAGCTGATGGTCGAAGTCGAATCGCGTGTGCTGTCGCGACTCGACGGGCTGGACCCGATGGCCCTGGACAGCGCACGCAACCTGGCGCACTGGCTTGCGATCCGTGCCTTCGACCTGCAACGCATCGAGGGGCGTTTGGCGCAGGTCGGCCTTGCGTGGCCGGCGCGTGCCGGTCCGCAACCTCTGGCCAGCGTCGACAGGCTGCGGGCGATCCTCCAGCAGCTCGCTGGCATTGCGCCCGAATTCGTTGTTGAACCGGTTCGCGAGCATGAGCCTGCCGATACTCGCCGGGGCCGTGCCGAGGCCTTGTTCGGCGCGCTTCCGGGAAGGCCCCGAGCGCCCATCATGGTGACCCTGCCGCGGGCGGCGGCGGTGGACGACGCGCTCGTCGGCCGCCTCCTGCTGGGCGGCATGGACATCGCCCGGCTTGACTTTTCCCAGGACTCGGCCGACGAGTGTGCAGCCCTCGCCGCGCGGCTGCGCCGGGTGGCCGCTTCGACGGGCCGGGCGGTGAAGGTGATGATGGAACTGGCCGGCCCGAGGCTGCGCACCGGCCCGATTTCCGCCGGGCCGGTGGTGCTGAAACTGAAGCCGGTCCGCGATGCCCTCGGCAGCGTGGTCGCCCCGGTTCGGCTCGGGCTTCGGGCGGCAGGAGCGCAGGCGGCTGTGCCCGGTGCCATGGCGCACGCAGGCGTTGACGCAACCTGGCTGGCAGCGCTGGAGATCGCCGACCCCATCGACTTTGTCGACGCCCGCGGCACCACGCGCCGGCTGACCGTGCTGGGCCGCTGCGATCAAGGGGTGCTCGTCGAAGGCACACGCACCATCTACCTCACGCCTGAGACGCGGTTCAGGCTGCAGTCGCGCGGTCAGGATGCGACAGAGACAACCCTGTGCGATCTGCCGGTCATGGAAGGGCGTCTGCTGTTGCGCCGCGGCGATACGCTTCGCCTGGTGCGGCACGGGCTTGGGCATGAAGCCAGCGACGGTTCTGCCCGCAAGCGCGTGGCCGTGGCCACGGTCGCCTGCACCGTGCCCGAGACGCTGGATGCGTTGCGCAAGGGCGAGCGAGTCTGGTTCGACCGGGCCAGGATCGGCGGGGTCGTTCGCCGCGTCACGCCGAAAGGCGTCGAGGTCGAGATCACCGAGGCTGCCGAGGACGGTTCCTGGCTCGGTGGCGACAAGCGCATCAACCTGCCCGACACCGTGCTCGATCTGCCTGCCCTGACGCCGCGGGATATTGAGGACTTGGCGGTTGTCGCACGCCACGCCGATCTGGTCGGGCTCTCGTTCACGCAGCGCGCCGCCGACGTGAAGCGCCTGCGCCACCATCTGCATCGGTTGGGGGCGGGCGAGATCGGCGTCGTGCTGCGGCTTGAAACGCGGCGCGGGTTCGAGCAACTGCCGCAGGTGCTTTTCGCCGCGCTGGCGTGCCGCGCTGCCGCGGTGCTGGTCGCCCGCGACGACCTCGCGGTGGAGTGCGGCTTCGAGCGCGTGGCCGAGCGGCAGGAAGAGATCGTGGCGGCCTGCGAGGCGGCTCGGGTGCCGCTGGTGTGGGCCATGCAGGGCCCCGAGTCACGCACCCGTGCCGGGCTGCTGTCGTTGGCCGAGGTCACAGACGCGGCCCTCGATGTCGGAGCCGCCTGCGTGGTGCTCGACAAGGGGCCGCGGCTGCTCGACGCGTTGTGCGTTCTTGACCGCGCGCTACTGCGCACTCGTTCTGAACCGGTGGCGCTGAACCCGCCCGTGCCGGCATCGGCGGCCTGGGACGGGGTGGGCTCCGGCCCGGCCAAGGTGCAGCTGAAACGCTCACCAAAGGCCGCCATGCCTGCCGGAGCCCGCGGCCGGCCCGAGCGGGCCGAGGCGCTGCGAACTTCCCGTTGAATGAAGCGCGACCTTCCAGCAACGGCGATCCGGTCTCCTGCCCGTCCCGCCGCCGACGCACAGGCGCTGCCCGAGGAGGCACTGCGCGTGCGCACCGCGTGGATCTCCGATGTCCACCTCGGCACGCCGGGGTGCCAGGCTGCGGCGCTGCTGGACTTCCTGCGCACCTGGTACTGGCCACAGTCGCACAACGACCTTGTCCAGAAGCTGCCGCGCCACCGGGTCGCGCGGGCGCTGGGCGATGACCTCCCGGCCTGCGCGCCAGTTGCGAGGGCGGCCAGCGTTGGCCCAAATGGGACACCCGCCGCCGATTGCCGACGAGCACCGGCGGCTTTCACAGAGGCGTCACACGGCCGATTGAAGATCGTGTCGCTGATTTCCACAACGTAGTACTGCAAGAAAGCATTCCTGTGACCAAGCGACTGTCTGGCAACCGTTCGAAATCTCTGAGCTCGCTGGCCCTCGCCGCGTGCGCTGCCATCGGCGCTCCCGCGCACGCCGAGCCGTTCGCCTGGTCCAGGGCCTGGACCTACAACCACATCGACACCGGCGTGGCCGGGCAGACCTCGGAGATCGCGTCCTTCGACGCGAAGTCGAAGACCTTGTGGGTGGTCGGCCTGAAGGGCGTTGACGTGCTGGATGCACGCACCGGCAAGCTGGTCGAGCACATCGACACCAGCGCGTTTGGCGAGGCCAACAGTGTGGCCGTCAAGAACGGCATCGTGGCCGTGGCCGTGGCGGCGCCGCTCAAGACCGACGCCGGAACGGTGCGGTTCTACGACGCCAAGACACGTGCGTTCACCGGCGGCGTCGCGGTGGGTGCCTTGCCCGACATGGTGACCTTCACCCCGGACGGCTCGCGCTTGCTGGTGGCCAACGAGGGCGAGCCCTCGTCCGCGGTCGACCCGCGCGGCAGCGTCAGCATCATCGACGTGGCCACCCGCACGGTCAAGGCCACGCCCGGCTTCACCGGGGTGACCTTCAACGGCAGCCACATCCGCACCTTCGGCGGCATCAAGGGCGGCACCGCGATCGACTTCGAGCCCGAATACATCACCGTCAATCGCGCCGGCACCAAGGCCTATGTCGGGTTGCAGGAGGCCAACGCGATCGCCACGCTCGACCTGGCGACGAACAAGTTCACCACCGTCACCGGCCTGGGCGTGAAGGATTTCAGCTTGGCGAAGAACGCCAATGGCCTGAGCAACTTCATCGACCCGAACGACCAGGACGGCAAGATCGAGTTGCGCGCCACGGCCGCCAAGGGCTTCTACCAGCCCGACGGCCTGGCTTCGTTCACCGCCAAGGACGGCCAGACCTACCTCGTGATGGCCAATGAAGGCGACGCCCGGGCCGATGGCCAGGACGAAGCGCGCTTCGGTGGCAGCGGCGACCTGAGCCGCCTGACGGTATCCACGGCCGACTCCTCCGCCACCGAAGCGTATGCCTTCGGCGCGCGCTCGTTCTCGATCCGCAACGAAGCCGGCGAACTGGTTTTCGACAGCGGCAGCCTGCTCGACCAGAAGGCGATCGACCTGAAGCTGTACGACGATGGCCGCAGCGACAACAAGGGCGTCGAGCCCGAGGGCGTGGCCTTGCTCGAAATGGGGCACCGCACCTTCGCCTTCATCGGGCTGGAGCGCACCCTGACCAGCGCGATCGCCGTGTTCGACGTGACCGATCCGTCGAAGGCCTCGTTCGTCGACATGATCGTCGGCGCTGGCGATCTGTCGCCGGAGGGCCTGACCGGCTACCGCCTGGGTGGCCAGTGGCAGCTGGCCGTGGCCAATGAAGTCTCGGGCACCACCAGCGTGTTCAACATCTCGGCCGTGCCGGAGCCACAGACCTACGCGTTGTTGCTGGCAGGCATTGCCGCCGTGGGCTGCGCTGTCCGCCGGCGTTCGCGCGGCGCTTGACGCGGCTGCGGCGTGGGGCGGGCGTGTTCCACCGCCTCAGGTCGGCCGCCCCGAAAGCCGTGCCCACACTGCCCGAAGGCGCCGCGCGCGGCCTTCGAACAGGTACGAACCGGCCAACGCCAGCAGGCCCGAGATCACGCCCGTGATCATTGCCTCGGCGTAGCCGCTCAGGTAGTTGCTCGGGTGCGAATACGCGTCGGCCAGCGCCGTCAGGCAGCCGACCACGGCGGCGTTGCCGTAGCGGTGGTGGTAGAGCCTGCGCACCGGCGTGTAGCTCAGCAGCACCGCGAGGACGCCGGTGACGAGGCCGGTCTGCAACGCCAGCGACCAGTGCGCCGGGTTCCACAGGCCGGTCAGGCTGCCCGGCATGCAGGTCATGCAGGCACTCGTGGGCTGCCAGAAGCGCTGCGCGAACAGCCGGGTGCGCAGCTTCCAGTCGGGAGGGGTCATGCGGGCTCCATGGCGGCTGCGGTTCGGGTCGATGATCGGTCTGCGGCGCGCATTCATTCTTACACCGGGTGGCGAACCCCCGGTGTCGCCGTTGTCCACCGCATCGCGACCAGGCCTTGCAGCGCTGAACGGCACAATGCGCCACGCGGCCCCGCAGCGTGGCCGCGACAACAGGGAGACCCTGCGATGACCCCTCCTCAGGTGAGTGCCCCGGGCGCGCGCTTCAACTTTGCGCAGCATCTGCTGGGGCGCAACTCGGGCCGCGCCGCGAAGACGGCTTACATCGACGACGCGGGAACGCTGGCCTATGGCGCCCTGGCCGAGCGCACGCGCCGCATGGCCGCCGCGCTGCTGGCCGCGGGCGTGCGGCGCGAGGAGCGCGTGCTGCTGCTGATGCACGACTGCAACGACTGGCCGGTGGCCTTTCTCGGCGCGCTCTACGCGGGCATCGTGCCGGTTGCGCTGAACACGCTGCTCACCGCCGACGACTATGCCTACATGCTGGCGCACAGCCGAGCCCAGGCGGTGTTGGTGTCGGGCCCGCTGCTGCCGACCCTGCAGGCCGCCATGGCGCAGGCGCCGCACGAAGTGAAGCGGCTCGTCGTCTCGCGCTCCGGCGCCCAACTGCCGCCAGATGCGATCGACTTTGAAGACTTCGTCGCCGCGCAGCCGCCGCTCGCCGAAGCCGCCGCCACCGCGCCCGACGACCCCGGCTTCTGGCTCTACTCCTCGGGCTCCACCGGCCGCCCCAAGGGCACCGTGCACACCCACGCCAACCCGTACTGGACGGCCGAGCTGTACGGCACGCCGTTGCTCGGGCTCGGCGAACACGACATCTGCTTCTCTGCCGCCAAACTCTTCTTCGCCTACGGCCTGGGCAATGCGCTCAGCTTCCCGCTGAGCGTGGGCGCGACCGTCGTGCTGATGGCCGAACGGCCGACGCCAGATGCGATCTTCAAGCGCTGGCGCGGCGAAACGCCCGCCCAGGCGGCGCAGCGTCCCAGCGTGTTCTTCGGCGCGCCCACCGGCTACGCCGGCATGCTGGCCGCGCCGAACCTGCCGGCCCGCACTGAGGTGGCGCTGCGCCTGTGCTCATCCGCCGGCGAGGCGCTGCCGGCCGACATCGGCGAGCGCTTCACTGCCCACTTCGGCTGCGAGATCATCGACGGCATCGGCTCGACCGAGATGCTGCACATCTATCTCTCCAACATCCCCGGCCGGGTGCGCTACGGCACGACCGGCTGGCCGGTGCCGGGCTACAGCGTCGAGCTGCGCGGCGACGACGGCCGGCCGGTGGCCGACGGCGAAACCGGCGACCTCTTCATCCAGGGCCCGAGCGCGGCGCTGCTGTACTGGGGCAACCGCGAAAAGACGCGCCAGACCTTCCAGGGCGCATGGACCCAGAGCGGCGACAAGTACAGCCGCAACGCCGACGGCAGCTACACCTACGCCGGCCGCAGCGACGACATGTTGAAGGTCAGCGGCATTTACGTCTCGCCGTTCGAGGTCGAGGCGACGCTGGTGCAGCACCCGGCGGTGCTCGAAGCCGCGGTGATCGGCGTGGCCGACGCGCAGGGCCTGACGCGGACCAAGGCCTACGTCGTGCTCAAGGCCGGTCGCGAGGCGAGTGACGAGGAATTGAAGGCCTTCGTCAAGGAGCGCCTGGCGCCGTACAAATACCCGCGGCTGATCGAATTCATCGCCGAACTGCCGAAGACTGCGACCGGCAAGATCCAGCGCTTCAAGCTGCGCGAGAAGGAAGCGGCGACGAGATGACAACGGCGGGTCCGATGAGGGCGGTACCCGATACCGGCAGCGAATGCGGGCCGGCCTGCGGCCGTCCGGCGCGCAGTCCGCGCAGTCCGCGATGGCCGCCATGAGCGTTGAGTTTGCCGAGATCGAATGGCGCGGGCGGCGCGTTCGTATCGAGCACCAGTGGCTTGGCGGCGCGGACCGCGCGCGACCGCTGATCGTCTTCCTGCACGAAGGCCTGGGCTCGGTGGCGATGTGGCGCGACTTTCCGCAGCGGCTCTGTGAAGCGGCCGATTGCCGTGGCCTCGTCTACTCGCGCCCCGGTTACGGCCGTTCGACACCGCGCGCGGACGATGAGCAGTGGGGCCCAGACTTCATGCACCGCCAGGCGCACGAGGTCCTGCCCGCGCTGCTTGAAGCGCTGGGCATCGACGCCGTCGCCGGCACGACCCAAGCGCGGCCCTGGCTGTTCGGGCATAGCGACGGAGGCTCGATCGCCTTGCTCTACGCGGTGCGCTTCCCGTCGCGGGTGGCGGGCGTGATGGTCCTGGCGCCGCACATCCTGGTCGAGGACGTGTCGGTGCACAGCATCGAAAGGGCGCGCGACGCTTACCGCAACACCGGCCTGCGCGAGCGCCTGGCGCGCTACCACGACGATGTCGATTCGGCCTTCTGGGGCTGGAACCGCATCTGGCTAGCCCCGACGTTTCGAGCCTGGTCCATCGAAGCCGAGATTGCCAGCATCGCCTGCCCGCTGCTGGCCGTTCAAGGCCTGGATGACGAGTACGGCACGCTGGAACAGGTTCGCGGCATCGCGCGCCGCGTTCCGCAAACGCAGTTGCTGGAGCTGGCCGATTGCGGGCACTCGCCGCACCGCGACCAACCGGAGCGCTTGATCGCAGCCAGCGCGGCCTTCATCGCCCGCCCAGGGCGGTGACCGCGGCCGCAGCCGGGCCCTCTCGGGCCCGGGCTCGGCAAAGTGGGCCGTTACCATGGGCGCCGTTGCCCAACTGCCTCGCGGCGAGGGTTCGTCAACCGACATCAACCTGGAGTGTGCCCATGACCCGAATCGCTTTTGCCTCCGCCTCGACGGCCGTTGCCCTGCTTGCCCTGACGCTGATTCCCGCAGTGGCCGAAGCGCAGTCGCGCGTGCAGTACGGCCGCGTCACCAACGTCGTAGCGACCACGGTGAACAACTCGACGCACCAGAACGTGGGCACCCTGGTCGGCGGTGGCATCGGTATCGCCAGCGGCAATTCGGGAGGCAGCCGGGCGCTGCGTGGCGTGGGGGGCGCGGCCGCGGGCCGCGGCGTGGGCACGCTCACCGGCCGAGCGCAGGCGTTCGAGTACACCGTGCTCGTGGCCGGTGGCGCCACCACCCGCATCGTTTCCGACCAGGCCGGCAAGCGGGTGGGCGACTGCGTGGCCGTTGAGCAAGGGCAGTTCAACAACATCCGCCTGGTGCCCGACGCGCGCTGCAACCCGCCGCCCGCGCCGCGCCCGGCGGCCCCCGCGCCGGCACGGGCGCCGGCCCCTGTGGCCGTGCCGCCGGCCGAGATCAAGGCCGCCAGCGCCTGCGACCAGGCCAAGACGCAAGTGCTGAGCGCTGAAACCGACGAAGCGTTCAACCTCGCCGAGCGCCGCATGCGCCTGCTGTGCGGCGAGTGACGCGGAGCCCGTTCGTCGGTTGACGGCGGCGCGATCACGGCCTTTGCCGCGCCGCCGCACGAGGGCCCGCTAACTTGAGGATTTGACTCGGGCAATGATGGGCATGTCACGCCCATCGCCTAAGATGCTGCAATGCACCAAAATACCGAGCCACCCAAGCCTGCAACCCGCCGCAAACCCCTCTTGGTCGACCTGGCGCTGCAGGGCGGCGGCGCCCACGGTGCGTTCACCTGGGGCGTGCTCGACCGCCTGCTCGACGAGCCCTGGCTGAGCTTCGACGGCATCTCCGGCACCTCGGCCGGGGCGATGAATGCGGCGGTGATGGCCAGCGGCCACATGCACGGCGGCGCGGCAGGCGCGAAGGCCGCGCTGCACGCGTTCTGGCAGTGCGTGTCCGAGGCCTCCAAATACAGCCCGGTGCAGCGCGGCATGATGGACATGCTGACCGGCAAGTGGACGCTCGAGAACTCGCCGATGTACATGGCGGTCGAGATGATGTCGCGCCTCTTTTCGCCGTACGACCTGAACCCCACCGGCGCCCATCCGCTGCGCAACATCCTGGCCGAGACGGTCGATTTCGAGTGCCTGGCCAGCTCGCCGATCCGCCTCTTCATCACCGCCACCAACGTGCGCACCGGCGGCGGGCGGGTGTTCCGCAACGCCGAGATCACGCCCGACGTGCTGCTCGCCTCGGGCTGCCTGCCGACCATGTTCCAGGCGGTCGAGATCGACGGCGAGGCCTACTGGGACGGCGGCTACATCGGCAACCCGACGATCACGCCGCTGGTGCGCGAGTGCGCGTCGCACGACACGATCCTGGTCCAGATCAACCCGATCGAGCGGCCGGGCATTCCGAAGACGGCGCGCGAGATCATGAGCCGGCTGAACGAGGTCTCGTTCAACGCCCCCTTGCTCAAGGAATTGCGCATGATCGCGCTGCTGAACAAGGTGGCCGACCCGGGCCGCGGTGAAGGCGCGCAGTGGGCCCACATGCGCATCCACCGCATCGCCACCGACCGGGTGACGGAGCTCGAGTCCACCTCCAAGATGATCACCGAATGGCGCTTCCTGTGCGGGTTGCGTGACGAAGGCCGGCGCACCGCCGAAATGTTCCTCGACGCGCACGCCGACGACCTTGGCAAGCGGTCCACGCTCGATCTCGACGCGATGCTGGAGCCCCTCTGATCATGGGCTTGCTGGGTATCCTGCTCGGCCTCGGGCTGCTGGTCTGGTTGGCGTTTCGCGGCTGGAGCGTGCTGGGTCTGGCGCCGGTGGCTGCGCTCATCGCCGCCGGCTTCTCGGGCGACCCGCTGCTCGCCAACTGGACGCAAACCTTCATGGGTTCGGCGGCCGGCTTCATCGCGCAGTTCTTCCCGCTGTTCCTGCTCGGCGCGCTGTTCGGCAAGCTGATGGACGACAGCGGGTCGGTCAGCGCCATCGCCCAATTCATGACCGAAAAACTCGGCCCCAACCGCTCGATGCTGGCGGTGGTGCTGGCCGGCGCGATGGTGACGTATGGCGGGGTCAGCCTCTTCGTGGCCATGTTCGTGATCGCGCCGATGGGCCAGGCGCTGTTTCGCGCCGCCAACATCCCGAACCGGCTGCTGCCCGGCGCGGTGATGCTGGGCACGACCACGTTCACGATGTCGGCGTTGCCCGGTTCGCCGGCGATCCAGAACGCGATCCCGATGCCGTTTTTCGGCACCACGCCGTTCGCCGCGCCGGGGCTCGGCTTCATCGCCGCCGCCATCATGTTCGGCTTCGGCATGTGGTGGCTGAACCGATCGGAAGCCGCCGCGCGCCGCGCCGGTGAAGGCTTCGGCGGGCCGGCCGCGAGCGCCGCCGATGCGGCGCACGACCCACTGGTGCGCGAACGCGCCTCGACCTCGCGCGAGTTCGATCCGGCCGAAATGGAGCACGGCGTTCGCAGCCAGCAGTTGCCCGGCATCGGCATCGCGTTGCTGCCGCTTCTGGTGGTGATGGCTGTCAACCTGTCGATGTCGCTGCTGATCCTGCCGCGCATCGACACCGGCTTCCTGGCGGAAGCGCGCTGGGGCGAAACCTCGCTCGCCAGCGTCGGCGGCGTGTGGTCGGTGATCGTGGCGCTCAGCGCCGCCATCGTGGTGCTGTTCGCCTTCAACCGCCGCCGCCTGACGACGCTGCGCGAGACGGTGGACGCCGGCCTCAACGCCGCGGCGCTGCCGGTGATCAGCGTCGCCAGCCTGGTGGGCTTCGGCGCGGTGGTGGCCGAGCTGCCCGCGTTCGAGATGGTGCGCGACTGGGTGCTCGGCATCGAAGGCGGGCCGCTGGTCGGGCTGGCAGTGGCCACCAACGTGCTGTCGGCGTTGACGGGCTCGGCCTCGGGCGGCCTGACGATCGCGCTGGGCGCACTCGGCGAGACCTACATGCAGCTTGCCGCGACCTACGGCATCGACCCGGCGCTGATGCACCGCGTGGCCGTGATCGGCGCCGGCTCGCTCGACAGCCTGCCGCACAACGGCGCGGTGGTCACGCTGGGGGCGGTGTGCGGCGCGACGCACAGGCAAAGCTACTTCGACATCGTGATGGTCGGCATTGTCAGCGCGCTGCTCGGGTTGGTAGCGGTGATCGTGCTGGGGTCGGTGTTCGGGTCGTTCTAGCCGCCGCTATTGCAACCGGCCGCGGTGGGTCGGCCGCAATAGCAGGGCGCGGCGCTCGCCGTCTGTCGTGCGGCCGCGCCCCCGGCCGCGCGGGCGCCGCGCCCGTCGCGCCCGTCATGCACAGAGCGATCAGCGCGCCGCGCGGCGGCGCATCACCCAGCCCACGCCGAGCAGGCCGGCGATCATCAAGGCGTAGGTCTCGGGCTCGGGAACCGCGCTGACCGTGACATCGAGCAGCGGCGGAGCGAAGGCGGTGGAGCCGCCGTAGCCGAACGCACCGACCCAAGTCGCCGCGCCGCTGGCCAGGTCGATGCGGTAGAGGCCGCTCTTGCCGGTGTCGCCGTCGGTCAGCGCAGCGTAGGCGCGGCCCGTGGCGCCGCTGATGTCGAACCCGGCCACGTTGCTGGTGTTCACGCCGAGGGCGCCCACGGCGACCTGGATGCCGTCGTTTGGCGGGGTCTGGATGAACAGCTTGTCGCTGCCGCCGTCGATGCCGTAGAGCACGGTCGCCGTCGTCGGATCGGTGTCGTTGTTGCTGTAGGCCGAGGCCGAGATGCTGCTGGTGGCGCCGTTCAGCGCGGTGTCGGTCGTGACCAGGCCGGTGTCCACATTCATGCGCAGGTTCTGCCCGGCGTTGCTGGTGATGCGCAGGCGGTCGACGGTCGGGTTGAAGTCGATCCCGAACGAGCTGCCCGACAGGCCGGCGAACGGATTGACCAGATCGGCCGGGTCGGCCATCAGTGCGGCGACGAACGTGGCGGCGCCGGTGGCCGCGTTCAGCGTGTAGAGGTTGCCGCTGCTGCCCAGGCCATAGACCTTGCCGCTGGCCGGGCGCATGTCGATGCCGAGGATGCGCTCGTCGGCGCCGACCAGACCGGTGATGTTCATCGCCATGCCCGACTGGGTGGGCGCGTTGCTGTTGAAGCTGACCAGCGCGTTGGTGGTGGTCAGGCCGATGAGGGTCTCGGCCTGGGCCGGCGCCGCGGCACCGAAGGCCGCACAGGCGGCGGCTATGGCGCCGGCGAAACGCCAGGCGGGCGTGTTTGCTCTGCTCATGAAAGTACTCCCGAAGATGCGTCCGTCACCGCGTGCGCCACATGCGGGCGCGGCCGGACAAATCCCCCTACGCGTGCACAACTCGCTTGGATGCGCCGCTCTCACGGTGCGGTGGCGTCGTACAAAGTAGGTCCGAATTCGAAAATTTTGTAAAAAACATTGGCCCTTTATTTAACTTCGACTGGAAAAAAGGTACCATTTCTCGCTGCACAACAACCGTTGAGGCTCTCGTGCGAATTGCGATGCATGTTCTTAAGGCCAGCCTCTCGCGCTATGTGGCGCAGGCCCGCGCCGGGGCGGTGATCGAAGTCACTTCGCACGACAAACCGGTCGTTCGAATCGTCGGCATCCCGCCCGCCGGCCCGCCGGGCTTGGATCGATTGCTGGCGAGCGGCGCCGCCCATTGGCGTGGTGGCAAGCCCACACTGCGCCCCGCCGTGAAGCTCGGCGATGGTGGCAAGCCCGTAAGCGAAATGGTCCTGGAGGATCGCGGTTGATCCTCTTCTGCGACACGTCGGCGCTCGCCAAGCTGTACGTGCAGGAAGAAGGTACTGACACGCTGATTGGGCAAGTGGCTCTGAGCGATGCCGTCGCGGTTTGTCGCATCGCCTGGGTCGAGATCATGTCGGCGTTGGCCCGGCGCTCGCGGGAACAACCGAGGGACGCATCGGCGATCGCTCAGGCGCGCGAGCGATTCGTGGCCGACTGGCCGCAGTACGTGACGCTCGACGTCACACAAGAGTTGGTCGAACTGGCGGGTGAATACGCCGATGCATTCGCGTTGCGCGCGTATGACGCCGTGCAGCTCGCAGCAGCTCAAACGCTGAACCGGGAACTGCCCGGCGAAGTCAGGTTTGCCTGCTACGACAGCCGGCTCGTCAAGGCCGCCCGGGTGCTGGGGATCGCGTCGGTGTGAGGCCCACGCGGAGCGTGCTGCTGCCGCTCACTTGACCGGCTACGTCCCAATCAATCCCCCATCCACCTTGCGAATCGCCACCGTCGCCGATCGCGGCCGGCCGCTGCCGTCGGGCCACTTCGAATACTTGGCCGGGTCGGCCGGATCGCTGCGGTCGCTCGGCGTCTCTCCGGGGTGCTGGATATTGATGAACATCGTCCGCCCGTCCGGCGTCAACGCCACGCCGGTGATCTCGCAGTTGACCGGGCCGGTCAGGAAGCGCCGCACCTCGCTCGTCGCCAGGTCGCAGGCCAGCATCTGGTTGTTGCCGATGCGCAGCAGTTCGCCCTTGTTCATCTGCGAGGCGTGCATGTCGGTCTGCACCCACAGCACCCCGCGCGCGTCGAGCGTCAGCCCGTCGGGGCAGGCGAAGATATCGCCTTTGACGTTGCCCCGCGCCTCGGCGCGCTCGTTGGCCGGGTCGCCGGCCAGCACCAGGTGGCTCCAGCGCAGGGCAGTGCCGTCGAAGTCACCGTCATCCACCCAGCGGATGATCTGGCCCATCACGTTGTTGGCGCGCGGGTTGGCGGCGTCCACCACCGGCTTCATCGGCTGGCCGCGGTCGCTGTTGTTGGTCAGGGTGCAGAACACCTCGCCGTTCTTCTGGTCGATCGCCAGCCACTCGGGCCGGTCCATCTTGGTCGCGCCGAGCAGGTCGCTCGCCTGGCGCGTCTTGACGAGCACCTCGCCCTGGTCGGCGAAACCGTTGACCGCTGTCAATGGGCCCTGGCCGTGCACCATCGGCAGCCAGCGGCCGTTACCGTCGGCGTCGAAGCGGGCCACGTACAGCGTGCCGTGGTCGAGCAGTTCGCGGTTGGCTTGCGCTTTTGTCAACCCGCCGCCGGCCGGCGCGATGCGGTCGCGGCTGACGAACTTGTAGATGTATTCGAAGCGCGCGTCCTCGCCCGAATAGACGACCGCGCGGCCCTCGGCCGCCACCGCCACCCAGGCCCCTTCATGCGCGGCACGGCCGAGCGCGCTGCGCTTGACGGGCAGGCTCAGTGGGTCCATCGGATCGATCTCGACCACCCAGCCGAAGCGGTTGAATTCGTTCGGATGCTTTGCCGCGTTGAAGCGTTCGTCGAACTCGGCCCAGCGGAAGAACCCCGCCTTGCGCAGGCCCCAGCGCTGCTGGTGCGCGGACATGTCGTCGCCGCCGTCGAAGTAGAACGCGAAGTTCTCTTCGCCCGAGAGGTAGGTGCCCCAGGGTGTCATGCCGCTGGCGCAGTTGTTCAGCGTGCCGGATACGGTGCGGCCGGCCGGGTCGGCGGCGGTCTTCATCAGCGCATGGCCGGCCGCCGGGCCGCCGATGGCGAACGGCGTGGCGGCGGTGAAGCGGCGCGCATACTTCGACGGCCGCACCATCTGCCAGGCGCCGTTCTTCCACTCGGCCTCGATCACCGAGACGCCGTGCGCGGCCTGCGCCTTCATCACCTTCTCGGCCGTCCACGGCTGCATGCCGCCGGGGTGGAGCAGGCCGTCGTCGGCGTACTCGTGGTTCATCACCAGCAGCCCGCGCTGGCTGCCTGCGAGCGGGAAGAAGTGGATGCCGTCGTGGTGCATGCCCATCTGCACCTGCTGTTCGGCGGCACTGTTGCTCGCGTCCGGGCGGAAGGCCGGCATGTTGCCGGCGATGCCCACTGCCTCGCCCCAGGGCGCGAGCGGCGTGGCGGTGTAGCCGGCGGGCACGACCACGCTGTCGGCGCTGCTGACGGGAACCGCCTTGAAGCCGAGCAGCGGCCCTGCGCCCGCGCCGGCTTCAGTGGCGCAGCCGGCCAGCCACGGCGCGAACATGCCGGCCATCGCACCGGCCAGACCGCCGCGCAGCACGACGCGCCGTTGCGGGTCGCTCAGGCGGTGGATGTCGGGGTTGGAAGACCGGTTCGAGTCTTCCATCGTTGAATAGTCTTTGGCCATGGCGGAATCTCCTGCACCGAGCTTAGGGTTCGATTGTGTCAATCCATTCGGCCTGCGGGCGGCGCAAGCTCGGGCATCGGGTCGAGCCGCCGCGGCGCCGCTCCGCTACAGCTTCTCGGTCTCCCCCGCCTTCGGCTGCCACTTCATCAGCCGCTTCTCGGCCACGCTCACCAGCGCGTCGAGCGCCAGCGCAAAAGCAGTCAGCACCAGGATGCCGGCCATCACGGTGTTGATGTCGAACGCGCCTTCGGCTTGCAGGATCAGGTAGCCCACGCCCTGGCTCGAACCCAGGTATTCGCCGACCACCGCGCCCACGAAGGCGAGCCCGACGGCGGTGTGCAGCGAGCTGAAAACCCAGCTCATCGCGCTCGGCAGGTAGACGTGGCGCAGCAGTTGGCGCGGGCTCGCGCCGAGCATCCGCGCGTTGGCGAGCACGTTCGGGCTGACCTCTTTCACGCCCTGGTAGACGTTGAAGAAGACGATGAAGAAAACAAGCGTCACCCCGAGCGCGACCTTGCTCGCCACGCCGAGGCCGAACCAGACCGCAAAGATCGGCGCCAGGATCACCCGCGGCATCGAATTGAGCGCCTTGATGTACGGGTCGAAGATCGCAGCCGCCAGCGGGGAGAGTGCCAGCCACAACCCGAAGCCGAGGCCGAGCGCGGTGCCGATCGCGAACGCGAGCACGGTTTCGAGCAGCGTGACGCCGAGGTGGCGGTAGATGTCGCCGTTGACGACGAACCAGGCCCAGACGCGGCCGAAGATCTTCAGCGGCTCGCCGAAGAAGAACGCCGCCTGGCGATCGTTCTCGAACATGAACGGCGGGATCAGCCCCGGCGTGGTGAGCGCATGCCAGAGCCCGAACACCGCCACCAGCACGCCGAGCTGCCAGGCGCGCAGGTTGCGTTCGTTCGGGCGCAGGGCGTTCCACACCGCGCGCATCAGGCGAGGTCTTGCTGGTACTGCACGAAGCCGGGGCGCGCGGCGATCTTGTTGTAGAGCACCATCGCTTGGGCGTTCGTCTCGTGGGTGAGCCAGTGCACCTCGGCGCAGCCGAGCGCCCTGGCCTCTGCGTAGACGTGTTCGATCAACGCGCGCCCGATGCCTTGGCCGCGCACGGAAGGGTCGCTGAACAGGTCTTGCAGGTAGATCGAATTGCGTTCGTTCCAGCAAGTGCGGTGCTCGATGAAGTGAACCATGCCGACCACCTTGCCGCCGTGCTCGGCCAGTGCCAGGTGCATCGGCTCGGCCGGATCGAGCAGGCGCTGCCAGGTGGTGCGTGTGGTGGCCTCGGGCAGATCGACCTTGTAGAAGGTTTGATAGCCGCGCCACAGCGGCAGCCAGGCGTCGAGGTCGCTCGTGGTGGCGGCGCGGGTCGTCGTGGTGTTCATCTCTTTCCTCATGCGGCCAACTGCTGCCGGTAGCCCTTCAACACCTCTTCCCGCAGCACGCCCCAGATCGCAGAGTGCAGCTCGACGAAGCGCGGCGCGGTCTTGATCTCGGCCACGTCGCGCGGGCGTGCCAGGTCGATTCCGAACTCGCCGATCGGGTGGCTTGCCGGGCCGGCCGAGAGCACCACCACGCGGTCGCTCATCGCGATCGCTTCGTCGAGGTCGTGGGTGATGAACAGCACTGCTTTCTTCTTCGCCGCCCACAGCGCCAGCACCTCGTTCTCCATCAACTGCCGGGTCTGGATGTCGAGCGCCGAGAACGGCTCGTCCATCAGGATGATGTCGGGGTCGAGCGCCAGCGTCTGGGCGAGGCTGCTGCGTTTTCTCATGCCGCCGGACAGTTGGTGCGGGTAGCGGTCGCCGAAGCCGCCCAGGCCGACGCGGCGCAGCCAGTCTTCGGCCTGCGCCGTGGCCTCGGCCAGCACCACGCCGCGAAACTCGAGCCCGGCGCGCACGTTCTGCAACGCGGTGCGCCAGGGCATCAGGCTCTCGCCCTGGAACATGTAGCCGGCGCGGGTGTTGATGCCTGACAGCGCTTGCCCGAACACTTCGATGCGGCCACTGCTAGGCGCCAACAACCCGGCGGCCACGTTCAGCAGCGTGCTCTTGCCGCAGCCGGTCGGGCCAACCACGCTGACGAATTCGCCCGCGCCGACCGTGAGCGTCACGTCGGCCACCGCCGTGTAGCGCTGGCCAGGGGCATCGCGGCTGATGAAGGTGCAACTGACGCCCGAGAGCGCCAGTGC
>JANOVJ010000127.1:0-4369 GCA_031417295.1 bacterium
CGCTGGCTGGCATCGAGCGACAGGCGGCGGGATTTCCAGTCGTCTATCAGGCGGCACCGCTGGAAGCGCCGATTGCCCGGCCGGCATTTCCTGGCCGCGGAGAGTGACGATCCGACCGCGTTTGCAGCCCGCGCGTCGGCGTGCTGCGTTCGGTGCTCGTCCTGCCGTGACCGCCCACGTCAACGCGGCGCGGCCGGCATAGGCCCACCGGCCGCGGCCCGCAGCAGCAGGCGCACCAGCGCCTCGGGCTTGGTAACCATCGGGCAGTGGCCGGTGGCCATCTCCACCACTTCGAAGCCGGGCATCTTGCGCACGCGTTCGCGCATCGCCGCGATGGTGGGGTACGCCGGCTGTATGCAATCGATGAACAGGCGCGGCAGCGCCGCCCAACGCGCGCCGTCGAAGGGCAGCGGGTCGCGGTAGGGGCCGAAGGGGTGCGGTACCTGGCGGCGCAGCAGCCACTCACGGTCGGCACCGGTGATGCCGAAGTCGGCCGGGTCGGGCGGCGGCAGCGCACCGTCGTTCGCCTGCGCCGCTGCCGTGCGCGCGGCGACCACTTCCGCACTGTGCTGCTCGCCCCAGCCTTCGCCCGACAGCGGCACCATGGCATCGATGTAGACCAGCCCGCTCACCGCCTGCGTATCGTGCTGGAGCAGCCGGTCGGCAGCGCCCGTGACCACCATGCCGCCGTAGCTGTGGCCCACCAGCAGAACCTGCCGCAGCTCCTCGCCCTGCACCGCGGCCACCACGTCTTGCACATGCTGGCCGAGCTTGATGCCCGGGTGGCGCAGGTGAGCGCGGTCGCCATCGCCGCTGAGCGTGACCGCATGAACTTCATGGCCGGCCGCGCGCAGCGGCGCGAGCACGCGGCGCCAGATCCAGGCGCCGCCCCAGGCGCCGTGCACAAGCACGATGGGTCTCGCATTCATGCGCGGCTCTTCAAGGCAATCGGTGGCGCCAGTGGGCCGCACGCTCATCTCTGAGGCCTGGCCTGACCAATGGCGTACGTGGCCTTGATGATGAGCCCGGCGTGTACTTCGTAGATGCAGATCATTTCCACGTCCGCCAACCCGTCTGGAAACATGCGCGTGACGATCTCGTGATCGACGACGATGCCGTCCATGACGGTTCGCGAGATCAGCTTCGCGTGTAGCGTAGGGTCATTGAAACGATCGGCCATTCGTTTTCGTATGGCGTCATGGCCGGAAGCCAGGAGACCCGCATGCAGAAGGTATTGCTCTGCGTCAGCCTTGAAGGTGGCGAGCCAGGCCTCCAGGTCGCGGGCGTTGTACGCCTCCAGTTGACGCTGAACGACGCTCTCTGCGCTGACCAGCAAGGCAAGGGCTGCGGGCGGGATTTTCATTTCGGTCGGCTCGTCGATGAAAGGTGGCTTGCGCGGTCAGACGGGGGATGGCGCTTGCGCATGCGGGCGCCAGCGGCTGCCTGGACTCCCGATCACGGTACATCGAAAAATTGTCGCTGATGGTCGAACTCAAGTTTGACGACCCCGACGAAGTCGTCACCTGTGCCGACGGTCCTTGGCGCAACGTGCCAGGCTTCAGCAGCCTGTTGACGATGACCCTCATGCTGCTGGCCGGGCCTGTTCCTGATGACGTCTGGGTGCTTGTCATTGGCGAGGTTGGCGGCCTGGAGTTGGCGGAGTTTGCGCAGGCCACCTGGATTGGCATTTCGACGGCGTCGATCCGAGCGCGCCGATGCGCGGTCTCGCGGTACGTTGATTGGGGTCGCTGTCGTTCCGCGGTGTGTCGCCTACGCGTTGAGTCTGGGCGAATCGGCAGTGCGAGTCGCGACCACGATGCGCGCTTGCAGCGTCCGGCGCCGCGACAGACCTGGCGTCGGCATTGCAGCGCAAGCGGCCGTACAGCCTCTGTCGGCCACTGGCTCTTCGCGGCCATAAGGAGTCATTGGCCGGAGCCGGCTTTCGGCGTATCCATCGAACGGGCAGCGCCCGACAGTGCTGCTCGCTGGCGAGGTGAATCGTCTCCGGCTCAGTGACGTCGGCGTCGGGGAACACGACCGCTTCACACACCTGTAGAGAGTTCTCTGACCCCGGAGCCAACGCGTGGGAAATCACGGGGTTCGAAGAACATGAGTTCCGACCACAGCCCCAGCCCGCGACATCTCCCGCAAAACCAAAGTCGACGCTTTGAAGGGACTCGCCACCCACAACGTCGAGTAGGAGCGGGTCACGCTGGCAGGGCCAAATTCTCAGCTGCTGCGCGACGGGGGGCAGAGTGCCGACTGCTTCCGGTGAGAAAACAGATTGGCGAGTGCTCGGGAGTTGTCGAATGCGCTGCTGCGAACTGTGTGGTTGTGCGGCTGCCCACTCAGCTCACGGTGCGACAACGGGCTGGAGACCTACATGCCCGCATAGTTCGGCCCGCCACCGCCTTCGGGTGTGACCCAGACGATGTTCTGCGTCGGGTCCTTGATGTCACAGGTCTTGCAGTGGACGCAGTTCTGCGCGTTGATGACGAGCTTGTCCTGGCCGTCGGTGTTGACGAATTCGTAGACGCCGGCGGGGCAGTAGCGGCTCTCGGGCCCGGCGTACAGCGCCAGGTTCAGCGCCACCGGCACCGAAGCGTCCTTCAGCGTCAGGTGCGCCGGCTGGTTCTCTTCGTGGTTGGTGCTGCTGATGAAGACCGAGCTCAGGCGGTCGAAGGTGAAAACGCCGTCGGGCTTGGGGTAGTCGATGCGCGCCACCTGCGCTGCCGCGTGCAGGCGGGCGTGGTCGGGCGTGGTGCGGTGCAGTGTCCAGGGCGGACTCTTGAAGCCGAGCTTGGGCAGCAGCCACTGTTCGACGCCGGTCATCACGGTGCCGACCATGTTGCCCTGCTTGAACCACTGCTTGAAGTTGCGGCTCTGGTTAAGTTCGTCGAAAAGCCAGCTCTTCTCGAAGGCTTCGGGGTAGGCCGTGAGTTCGTCGCCCGAGCGGCCGGCCTGCAGCGCGGCGGCGGCGGCCTCGGCGGCGAGCATGCCGGTCTTCAAAGCCGCGTGGCTGCCCTTGATGCGCGCCGCGTTCAGCGTGCCGGCGTCGCAGCCGACGAGGGCACCACCCGGGAAAACCAGCTTGGGCAGGCTCAGCAACCCGCCGGCGGCGAGAGCGCGCGCGCCGTAGCCGATGCGCCTGCCGCCTTCGAGGTGGGCGCGGATGGTCGGGTGCGTCTTCCAGCGCTGCATTTCCTCGAAGGGGCTGATCCAGGGGTTCTGGTAGTCCAGGCCAGTGACGAAGCCCAGCGCCGCATTGTTTCCTTCCAGGTGGTAGAGGAATCCGCCGCCATAGGTGTGTTTGTCCATCGGCCAGCCGGCGGTGTGCACGACGAGGCCGGGCCGGGCTTTCGCAGGGTCGATCTCCCACAATTCCTTGATGCCGAGCGCGTAGCTCTGCGGGTCGAGGCCTTCGTCGAGGCGGTACTTCGCGATGACTTGCTTGCCTAGGTGGCCGCGCGCGCCCTCGGCGAACACGGTGTACTTGCCCAGCAGTTCCATGCCGAGTTGGAAGCCGCCGTGCGGCTGGCCGTCCTTGCCGATGCCGAGGTTGCCGGTGGCCACGCCGCGCACGGCGCCGTGGTCGTCGTACAGCACCTCGGCGGCGGCGAAGCCGGGGAAGATCTCCACGCCCAGCGCCTCGGCCTGCTCGGCCAGCCATTTGCAGACGGCGCCCAGGCTGACGACGTAGTTGCCGTCGTTGTGAAAGCAGCCGGGAACCAGCCAGCCGGGTGTCTTGCGCGACTGCTTCGCGTCCAGGAACAGCACCTCGTCGGCGGTGACGGGCTGGTGCAGCGGCGCGCCGCGCGCCTGCCAGTCGGGAAACAGCTCGGTCATCGCGCGCGGGTCCATCACGGCGCCGCTGATGATGTGCGCGCCGGGCTCGCTGCCCTTTTCAAGCACCACCACGGAGAGCGCGGCGTTCAGTTGCTTCAGCCGGATGGCGGTGGCCAGCCCGGCGGGGCCGGCGCCGACGACGACGTCGTCGTATTCCATGGCCTCGCGGAGGCCGAATCGTTCGAGCAACTTTTGGGGTGTCATTTCGTGGGTGTTTGCCGGTGGCTCAAGTCCAGGTCACGGCGGCGGAAAACATGTATCCGGCGCCGTAGACGGTCTTGATGATCTTGGGGTTCTGGGGGTCGCTTTCGAGCTTTCGGCGCAGGCGCGAGATGCGCACGTCGATGCTGCGGTCCAGCGGCGAGAGGTCGCGTTGGCCGATCAGCTGCTCGCGCGTCAGGATCTGGTGCGGTCGCTCGACGAAAGCGCGCAGCACCTGCGTCTCTGCGGTGCCCAGCAGGTGCTCCGTGCCGTCGGCGGAGCGCAGGATGTTGGCGGCACAGTCCAGGCTCCAGCCCAGAAA
>JANOVJ010000128.1:0-9145 GCA_031417295.1 bacterium
CGGGCTCGACCGGATCAAGGTCTCGTCGCCGTCGATCTACGTGCTGGCGCCGCTGTCGCCGCAGTGGGCGATCGAGGCTTCGCTGGTGTCCGACAGCGTTTCGGGCGCGACCCCGCGCTACCACACCGCGATCTCCGGCGCAACGCCGCACATGAGCGATCACCGCTACGCCGGCAACGTGCAGGTCACGCGCTACTTCGACCGATCTTCCTACTCGCTCGGCGTGGCCGGCTCGAACGAGAACGACTATCGCAGCGGGGCCGTTTCGCTCAATGCGGCCTTCTCCAGCGACGACAACAACCAGACCTGGAACATCGGCCTCGGCTACGCCTCCGACAAGATCACTTCGGTCAACGACGACACGCTGCACGAGCGCAGGCGCACCGCCGAGTTGCTGCTCGGCCTGACGCAGGTGTGGACAGCGAACGACGTGGTCCAGCTCAACCTGACGCTGGCCCGCGGCCGCGGCTACTACTCCGACCCGTACAAGGAGCCCGATGTCCGCCCGCGCGAGCGCGACCAGGCGATCGCACTGGTGCGCTGGAATCACTATGTCGCGGAGTCCGGTGCGGCCGTGCGCTCGGCCTACCGGCTTTATCACGACAGCTACGGCATCAACGCCCAGACGCTCAGCGCCGAGTGGGTGCAGCCGTTCGGCGGCCGGTTCACCGTGACGCCCTCGCTGCGCCTGTATTCGCAGAGCGCGGCCAGGTTCTATTTCGATCCGCTCTACGACCCCGACCTCGGCCCGCCTTACCCGCCGGGCTACTTCACCAACCCACCGCAACATATCTCGCCCGACCAGCGCCTGTCTGCGTTCGGCGGCATCACTGCGGGCCTGGAATTCACGATCCAGATCACGCCCGACTGGTTACTCGACCTGAAGGGCGAGCGCTACGAGCAGCGCTCGGGCTGGCGCATCGGCGGCAACGGCTCACCAGGGCTGGCGCCGTTTCGGGCCACCTTCCTGCGGATCGGCGTGGAAACACGCTTCTAGAGATGACAACCCCCCAGCTTGCGGCTGCGCCGCTTCGCTGCCCCCCAAGGGGGCGCAGCCCGCCTTGGGGCGGCCCGGCGGCGGGCTGAGCGATGCACCGCGAAGGCTCGACCGGCCGACGGCAAACGTCCGGCCAACCGGGACCGGTGAATTCCTGCGGCTTCGGCTTTCAGGCCATGTCGAGCGATTGCGAGGTTCGCCTCGACGGCGCCGACGAGCACGCGCTGGCTGAGGCCGCACAACTGGCGATCGCCGAAGTGCGGCGCATCGAGTGGAAGTACTCGCGCTACCGTGGCGACAGCGTCGTATCGCGCATCAACGCCGCCGCAGGGGGCGATGAGCCGGTTGATGTCGACGCCGAAACCGCCGGCCTGCTCGACTTTGCCGCCCAGCTTCACGGCTTCAGCGACGGGCTGTTCGACATCACCTCGGGTGTGCTGCGCCGGGCCTGGGACTTTCGCGCCGGGCGCGTGCCCGAGCCGGCCGCCGTGGCGACACTGCTGCCGCTGATCGGATGGTCGCGGGTGGAGTGGCCGCAAGCCGGGCCCGGGCGCCGGCAGATTCGCCTGCCGAGTGCCGGCATGGAACTCGACTTCGGTGGTTTCGGCAAGGAATACGCGGCCGACCGCGCGATGGCAGCGCTGGCCGCCGCGGGGCAACGGCATGGCTTTGTCAACCTTGGCGGCGACATCCGGGTGCTCGGGCCGCGCGCCGACGGCAGCGCCTGGCGCTTTGGCATCCAGCACCCGCGACGCGACGCGGCCACGATCGCCAGCGTCGAGATGGTCGAGGGCGCGCTGGCCAGCAGCGGCGACTACGAGCGCTTCTTCGAGCAGGGCGGGCGACGCTACTGCCACATCCTCGACCCGCGCACCGGCTGGCCGGTGAGTTCATGGGCCTCGATCAGTGTGACGGCGCCCGCCTGTGCGGCGGCCGGCGCACTGAGTACGATAGCGATGCTCAAGGGCCAGCGGGCGCTCGACTTCCTCAGCACTCAGCAAGCGACGTATCTCGCGGTCGACACCGCGCTGCGCACCTTTCACCACCGCCTGCCCGAGGGCCGGCGGTTTGTTCCCGGAGGCGACGCATGAAGCTCATCTGGCCCCGACTTTCCGGCGCGCTGCTGCGGGCGATGCTCAGTTGCGCGATGGCGGTTGCCACTGCGCACGCCGCCGAGCCCGACTTCCTCGACCCGGCCGCGGCGTTTCGCGGCAGCGCCCGCGTGCTCGACGCGAAGGCGCTCGAGGTCCGGATCGACGTTGCGCCCGACTACCACCTCTACCGCGAGCGGATGGTGGTCGAACTCGACGAACCCGGCGCGCAGTTGGGCCCGGTCGCGATCCCGGCCGGCAAGGTCCAGTACGACGAGAACTTCCAGAAGGACGTCGAGCTGCTTCAGGGCGCGGTGCTGATGCGCGTGCCGGTGGAGCGCGCCAACGCCGACTTTCGCGTCCGCGTCACGTACCAGGGTTGTGCCGACAAGGGCCTGTGCTACCCGCCGCAGTCGGCGCTGGTGATGGCCGGGGTCAAGGGTGGCCAGATCCAATCGGCCGTCTGGCAGGGCGCCGAGGCGCGCCCGGACGCGACCACCGCCGCGCCGCCCGGCCCGTCGGAGATGGCGCGCGTCGAATCGGCGCTGAAGTCGGGCAGCCTGCTGACGATCGGTGGCGTCTTCCTCTTCGCCGGGCTGCTGCTGGCCTTCACGCCCTGCGTGCTGCCGATGGTGCCGATCCTGTCGTCGATCATCGTCGGCCAGGGGGCGCCGGTCACGCGCCTGCGCGGCTTCACGTTGGCGCTGGCGTATTCGCTCGGCATGGCAATGGTCTACACCGCCTTCGGCGTCGCCGCCGGCCTGCTCGGCGAGGGCCTGGCCGCCGCGCTGCAGAACCCGTGGGTGCTGGGTGCGTTCGCGCTGTTGCTGGCCACGCTGTCGCTGTCGATGTTCGGGGTCTTCAACTTGCAGGTGCCGGGCTTCATCCAGAACCGCATCAGCGAGACCTCGGGCCGCCTGCCGGGCGGCAAGCTGGCCGCGGTGTTCGTGATGGGCGGCTTGTCTGCGCTGATCGTCGGCCCCTGCGTGGCGGCCCCGCTGGCCGGCGCACTGGTATTCATCAGCCAGACCAAGAACGTCGTGACCGGCGGCGTGGCGCTGGTCTGCCTGGCCATGGGCATGAGCGTGCCGCTGCTGCTGGTGGGCCTGTCGGCCGGTTCGCTGCTGCCGCGCGGGCGCGGCTGGATGGAAGGCGTGAAGCACTTCTTCGGCGTCTTGCTGCTCGGGGTGGCGCTGTGGATCGTCGCGCCGGTGTTGCCGGGCTGGGCGCTGATGATGATCATCGGCGCCGGGCTGCTTATAGGTGCGGCGTACCTGCGGCTGTTCGACCGCATGGCCGATTTCGCTCCGGGGAGGCAACGCCTCGCCAAGGGCGTAGCGTTTGTGCTGGTGATCGTCGGCACGATTCAGTTGATCGGTGCGCTGTCGGGTGGCGACAACCCGTTGCAGCCGCTGCGACACCTGGCGCGCGCCGACGCCGGGCCGGCGCTCGTTGCCGCGCAGGGGGCCGGTTTCCGCCGCATCCGCAGCCTGGCCGAGATGGATGCGCTGCTCAAGACCGCCGACCGGCCGGTGGTGCTCGACTTCTATGCCGACTGGTGCGTCTCGTGCAAGGAGATGGAGCACCTGACCTTCAGCGATTCGGCGGTGCGCGGGCGCATGGCCCGCGCGCTGCTGCTGCAGGCCGACGTCACGGCGAACTCGGCCGACGACAAGGCGCTGCTCAAGCGCTTCGGGCTGTTCGGCCCACCGGGCATCCTTTTCTTCAACCCGCGGGGCGAGGAACTTGCCGACGCGCGCGTGATCGGCTTCCTGGCGCCACAACCCTTCGCCGCGGCGCTGCAGAGGGCCGGGCTGTGATGCGACGGGCCGCGCCCGCCCCGGTCGAGCCGTGATGAGCGCGGTGGTCGACACGAGCGATAGCCGAGACTTCAGCCGCCATTTCGTGCTGCGCGATGGCACGCCGGTGCTGATCAGAGCGATCCGGCCCGATGACGCCGACAAGGTGCGCGTGGCTTTCCACAAGCTCGATGCGGACTCGGTCTACACCCGCTTCTTCTCGCACAAGAAAGATCTCAGCAGCGAGGAACTCGACCGCCTGGGCGGGGCCGACTTCGTGCACGCCGTGGTGCTGGTGGTGTCGATCGGCGCGGGCGCCGACGAGATGCTGGTCGGCGGCGGCAGCTACTACGTCTACCCCGCAGCCGATGGCAGGCAGGTGGCCGAGATCGCGTTCACGGTCGAAGAGGACTACCACGGCCAGGGCCTCTCCAGCCAGTTGCTGGCGCTGCTGGCCGAGATCGCTCGCGGCCAGGGCATCGCGCGCTTCGAGGCCGAGGTGCTGGCCGGCAACTCTGCGATGCTGTCGGTGTTCCAGCACAGCGGCCTGCCGATGACGACGACGCATGAGGACGGCGTCGTCCATGTCGTGCTCGAGCTGGCGAACCCGGCAGTGGCCGAAACCTAGGTTCGGCGGTTGGGTTCGCCACGGTGGTGTGCGCGTCGGGAAGGCGCGGTCACGGCGCCGGGCGCTGCCGCTTCACCGCCTCGCCCAGCTCGATCACTGCCAGCGCGTAGTAGCTCGACCAGTTGTAGCGCGTGATGGCGTAGAAGTTCGCCGTCCCGGCGACGTAGCTCGGCGCCGCATCGCCGTTCTGCAGTTCCACCAGCGCCAGCAGGCCGGTGTGGCCTTGCGCCGCCGAGGCGAGCTGGGCGCCGCGCTCGGCGAACTGCGCCGGGCTGAAGGTCGGCACGATGTCGGGCAGCAGCAGCGCGGCGCGGTCGGCGGTGTCGACCGGCACCGCGACCTCGAAGCGCGTCGGCAGGTCGCGCTGCCAGCCGAACTCGGCCAGGTAATGGGCAACGCTGCCGATGGTGTCGGCCGCGCCGCGCTGCAGATCGATCCGGCCGTCGGCGTCGAAGTCGATCGCGTAACGGTTGACGCTGCTCGGCATGAACTGCGGCAGGCCCAGCGCGCCGGCGAAGCTGCTCTTTTGCGCCAGCGGGTCGCAGGCCTCCCGTTGCGAATTGCCGTGACACATCACGAACAACTGCTCGAGCTCGTCGCGGAAGAAGGCGCTGCGGTCCTTGCGCCCCGGGGGGAAGTCGAACGCCAGCGTCGCCAGCGCGTCGATGGCGCGGAAGTTGCCCATCTGCTGGCCGTAGATCGTCTCCACGCCGACGATGCCGACCACGATCTCGGGCGGCACGCCGTAGAGCGCCTCGGCCTTCAGCAGCCAGGCCTCGTGGGCACGCCAGAAATCGAGCCCGGCCTTGATCCTTTTCGGCTCGACGAAGCGGGCCCGGTAGGCGGCCCAGTTTTTCGCTGTGCCCGCCGGTGGCGGCATGATGTAGCGCGTGACGCTGGGCTGGAACCGGGCCGCCGCCAACGCCGCCTGCACCGCCGCCGGGTCGAGCCCGTGGCGTTCGGCAAGCTCCGCGCCGAAACGCTGCACGTCCTCGCGCCGGCCGTAGGTCACGGGCTCGGGTGCTGTGTCATCACGGGCCGTCGTCGCCGATGCCGACGATGCTGCCGATGTGCCCACGGATGCCGATGCCGGCCGCAGCGGCTTCTTGACCGCCGTCGCCGGGGTCGGCATCCAGCCCAGCGCCAGCGCCAGCGCCAAACCCAGCCCGGCGAGCAGACTTCGGGCCAACGGCGAGCGCGTGATCATCCGGCTGATTGTCGTCCGGCGGCGCGGCCCAACTGGCGCGCCGAGCGGCACAGCGCGCGGGTCAGCGCGGCTTGCGGCCGGGCCTGCGCCTGGCGGCCGTAGCGCTGCTGTTCGAGCTGCGCCAGCAGGGCCGCCAGCGCCTCGCCAGCGGCGCCGAACCGGCGCTGCACTTGTGCCGCCAGGGCGCGCGGCGGCTCGTGCGCCTGTGCGGCCAGGCCGAGCGGTTGCAGCGCCTGCCGCACTTGCGTGAACTGGCGCACCCACGGGTCCTGGCGCTGGCGCTCCCACCAGGCCCAGCCGGCGCCGGCCAGGCTGAGCGTGGTCAGCGCGCCGATCAGCAGCAGCGCCAGGTCCTCCCAGTTCGGCGACTCGAAGCCGAGGTCTTTGAGCAGGTCGATCTGCTGGCCGCGCGAGTAGTTGAGCACCCACTGGTTCCAGCGGTTGTTCATCGCCTCCCAGCCGTTGCGCAGTTGGGCCAGCAGGGCCGGGCTCATGCCGCTCAGCGCACTGGCCACGAGGCCCGGTTCGGGCACCAGCTTGCGGCTGCGCACGATGCGTTCCGGCGCCACGGCGGCGGTCGGGTCGGCGCGGACCCAGCCGCGGCCTTCCTGCCAGTACTCGGCCCAGGCATGGGCGTTACTTTGACGAACGACGGTGTAGCCGTCCAGCGGCAGGGCGTCGGCCCCCTGGTAGCCGGTGACGATGCGCGCCGGCACGCCGACAGCGCGCATCACGACCACGAACGCGGCTGCGAAGTGCTCGCAGAAGCCTTGCCGGCGGTCGAGCCAGAACTCGTCGACCGCGTTCAGCCCGCCATCGGTCGCGTAGGCGCCCGGGGTCAAGGTGTAGGTAAAGCCGGCGCTGCGGATGTGCTGCATCAACGCCGCGGCCACCTCCTGCGGCGGGGCGGTGGCGTAGCGCGCGTCGCGGCGCAGCGCGGCCGCCCAGGCCAGCGTGCGCGGGTTGGCGCCGGGTGGCAACTCGAGCGCGTCTTCGAGGTTGTCGGTGGGCGCCAGCGGCCCGTGGGAGAAGTTCAAGTGGGCGGCGGCGGTGAAGCGCAGCCGCTCGAACACGGCGCGGTCGGTCGTCCACTGCAGGTCGGCCTGCTGGCGGACGCGAAAGCCTTCAACCTGCGGCGCGGCCGTGCTCGCTTCGAGCAGCGGCAACACCGACAGGCGCAGCGGCTCCAGCGTCATTTCGTAGCCCAGGCTCGGCCCGCGAAGGCGCAGATCGGGGCCCGGCGCATCGCGGTCGGGCACCGACGCATGCCACTCGCGGCCGTCGAAGCGCGACAGCACTGGGCCCCGAAAGTACAGCGCGCCGGGGGCTGGCGCCGTGTTGCCACCAAGGAAGCGCAGCCGCAGGGCCACGCTTTCATCGGCAGCGAGTTCGGCGATCGAGCCCATCTGCATCGAGTTCGAGAGCCCGGTGCGGGCCAGCCCGTCCTGCGGCACGCTCCACAGCGGCCCGATGCGCGGAAAGAGCAGGAACAACAACACCATCACCGGCGCGCCCAGCAAAGCGCAGCGCGCCGCGAGCGCCGCGGCCTGGCGCAGCGCCGGCTGGCCGACCGGCATGTGCGCCAGCACCAGCGCCGTCAGCAGGCCCCACACCGAGACCAGCATCGCGAACGCGACCGGCAGCGTCTGCGAGTAGAGGAACTGGGTCAGGATCAGGAAGAAGCCGAGGAAGAAGATCACGAACGCGTCGCGCCGGGCGCGCAGTTCGAGCGTCTTCAACGCCACCAGCGCGACCAGCATCGTCACCCCGGCTTCCTTGCCGAGCAGCGTCCCGTGCGACCACCATGCCAGCCCGGCAGCCACGATCAGCACCGCCACCAGCACCCAGCGGCCGGGCAGCGTGGCGTGGTTGAGCGCGAGGCGAATGCGCCACAGCAGCACCCCCGCGGTGAGGAAGGCGCACCACAGCGGCAGGTGCGCCAGGTGCGGCAGCACGGTCCAGCCGATCACGCCAAGCAGGAACAGCGTGTCGCGCGTGTCGCGCGGCAGGTTGCGCCAGCCGGGCCATTGCGGCAGCAGCAGGCGGCGGGCCGCAGCGCGCGCCGTCACCGCCACAGCGCGAGCGCCTCCAGGCTGGCCCGGCGTTGCGCATCGCCCTGTGCCAGCGGCAGCTCCAGGCCGGGCAGGCGCAGCCCGAAGTCGGCCCCGCCGCGGTGGGCCGCGAGCACCCAGGCGGCGAGGCGCGACAGGCGTTCTTCATCGGCCAGGCCAACGCAGCGCTGCCACTCGAGCCAGAGCTGAAAGTGGGCCGACGCGCTGCTGTCGCGGCTGATGAGTTCGCCGCCGGTCTCGAACGCCCGCGCGGCCTTCTTCCAGACCACGAGTTTCTGCGGATCGCCGCGTCGATATGCCCGAACGCCGTCGAAGTCGGCGCCCTCGCTGCGTCGCGACGGCGCGGTACCGCCAGCCACCGGGCTGGCCGCAGGCAGCGCGGGCGCTGGCCGCTCGGTTCGCGGGTAGACCAGCAACTGCGCCGCCGGGCGCCACACCGCCCAGGCGCGGAACAGGCCGAGCGGAAAGCGGGTCTCCGCAACAAGCGTGGGCACATCGTGCCGGCCGCGCCGTTCGGGGATGAAGCTCAGGTGCACGGTGGCCTGGCCGCCGGCCTGCACGTCGGTCCAGCTCAGCGACCGCATCGCCGCCGGCTCGACGCGCAGGCCGATACCCCAGCGCGCCGCGCCCGGCGTGGTGAGCACGACTTCGAGCAGCGCGGCGTCGCCTGCATGGACAGCAGCCACGGGGTGCAGGTGCAGCGTCAGGCCGCGCAGCGTGCCATGCGTGAGGTGCATCGAGACCACGCCACTGCCGGCAAGCAGAAAGGTCAGCAGGTAGCCGAGGTTGAGCTGGTAGTTGATCGACGCCACCAGCAGCAGCAGCAAGGTCCCGGCGAACAGGAACCCGGCGCGGGTGGGCAGGATGTAGACGTTGCGCTGCGTCAGCAGCAGCGTGTCGGTGCGCGGCAGGCGGGCGTGCCACCAGGCGCGAAAGCGCGTGCGAATGCGAGCGCTGGCCCAGGCGAAGGGCTCCAGGCGGAGGGTCAGCAGGGTGGCGACGCGCATGGTCTGCTGCTTTTGTGTTCGCTTGGCTTCGGGGCCGCGCGGCGGGCGGTGCCCGCTGGGGGCTCACACTGGGGCGGTCTCCGCTGCGCTTCGACTGCGCTGTGGTGCTCGGCCTGGGGTCGCGTCGCAAAACTCGCTGCGTTCGCTGCGCTCTCTACGCTCAAACAGTTGCGACGGGTCAGTTTACGAAGCACGCTGCGCGTGCCGACCCCAATCCTGCGCTCCTCGCCGCCCCACAGATCGCCCCCAACGGGCACCGCCCGCCGCGCTCGACCGTTTGGGTTTCTCGACGAGAAAGAGAAGCGCCGCTTTGCAAAGGCGCGCCCGGACAGGGCACGCAGCGC
>JANOVJ010000129.1:0-2476 GCA_031417295.1 bacterium
CGGCCGAGCCGGCCGGCGCCGCGATCGGCCCCGGCGCGCGCTTCACGGTGCGCTTCCCGGCCCCGGCCCCGGCGTCGGCGCAGCCGGCGGGCGACGCCGCCACCCGCGCTGCGACGGGCCTTCCGCCGCAACGCCGGCCCGCAGTCTGACCGCCGGCTGGCGCATTCACAACAGAACCGCGCGCGTCACAGCTCGCAACGCCAGCCTTCGGAGCCGCCATCGCCCAAACCACAACCCGCGGCCGCCGGCCGCAGAAGATCGATCTCGCGCTGCAAGGCGGCGGCTCGCACGGCGCCTTCACCTGGGGCGTGCTCGACCGCTTGCTCGAAGACGAAACGCTGGCCTTCGCCGGCATCTCGGGCACCAGCGCCGGCGCGCTGAACGCGGCGGTGATGGCGAGCGGTTTCGCCCACGGCGGCCGGGCCGGCGCCCGCGCCGCGCTGACGGCCTTCTGGCACGACGTGAGCCGCGCCAGTTCGCCGTTCTCGCCGGCCGACGCTGCCGCGGCAACGAGCACCTTCGGCCTCGACCGCCTGCCCGGCGTCCAGTGGCTGCGCAGCTACTGGCGGTCGTTCAGCCCGTATGAATTCAACCCGCTGAACCTGAACCCGCTGCGCGAACTGCTGACTCGCCACGTCGATGTGCCTGCCTTGCAAGGCGGCGCGATGCGGCTCTTCATCGCCGCGACCAGCGTCCACACCGGCCAGGCGCGGGTGTTCAGCGGCAACGAGGTCAGCATCGACGCGCTGCTCGCCTCGGCCTGCCTGCCGAACCTGTTCCAGGCGGTGCAGATCGACGGCGAGCCGTACTGGGACGGCGGCTACACCGGCAACCCGGCGCTGTTCCCGTTGATCTACGACACCGAGGCGCTTGACCTGCTGCTCGTCAAGATCAACCCGCTGGTGCGGCTGGGCACGCCCAAGCGCAACGACGACATCATCGACCGGCTGTCGGAGATCACCTTCAATGCCAGCCTGATCGGCGAGATGCGCGCGATCGCCTTCGTCGGCCGGCTGGTGCGCGAAGGCCGGCTCGACGCCGGCCGCTACAAGGCGCTGCGGCTGCACATGGTGGCCGACGACGCCGGGCTGGCGCCGTTCAATGCGGCGAGCAAGCTCAACTCGGACCGCGCGTTCCTGGAGCGGCTGTTCGGGTTCGGGCGTGCGGCCGCCGACCGCTGGCTGGCGACACACCGCGCGGATGTAGGGGTGCGGGGGTCGCTGGACATCGAGGCGGAGTTCCTCGCGCGGCCGCTGCGCGCTAGGCGGGCTTGATGGCCGACATCGGGCCGCCCCACTGGACTGCGGCAGGATCCGACCGTGGCACGGGCAATCTCTGCCGTGAGGTTGGCGTACTCCTTGCCCTCCTGAACGCCGCGCGCGCGCCTTCCACTCATCGGTAAGCTCACCCCGCACCGCCATCGAGCGCAGGCGCTTTTGGCCACGACATCACATCGCTGCGCGATAGGAGTCTTCACCGAAGCACTTCGTGCTTTCGAGCCAGTCCTTCGGGTAGCCCTTGGCTTGGTACAAGCTGCGCGCGCGGGCACTCGCCAGCTCGGGGTTCTCGATCTCCTGCACCCGCTCGTAGCCCACCTGGGCCAGCCAGCGTTTGAACGGTTCGGCCTTCGGCGACGGGATGGACTGGATGATGCGGAACAGGCCCTCGGTGTTGGCGCAGTCGGTGTCGCGCAACTTGCCGTCGGGGGCCAGCAGTTTCAACCTTGCGATTTTTTCGCAAGGTTGAGGCAACCCAGCCTCCAGTGCCAGTTTGCGCTTCAGGTCCGACCAATGGCGGTTGGCGTAGCTGCTTTCCGAGAGCACGGCCACCACATCGATGACCGAGAACCACCACTCACTGCCGTGCCAACTGCGGCGGATCGCCTGCTCCTGAAACAGGATGACTCGGCCCGTATCGGGCGCAGGGCTGTCGGGTGTGTCAGTCGTTGTACCGAGTCTCCCGTTGCGGCTAGGGGGCTTGGATGTCATCCCACTCTTCGATGGCAGGCACTGAATCCACACCCGGCACGGCGCAGATCGGCCCGCAACACATCGAAGCTGCTCAGATCATGATGGCCATCGACCGCATGAATCAGGGCCTTGCATTCACGACGATGACGCTGGCGCGGCCGGGTGACGCCTGCCGTCCCGACCCGCTGCTTCCATAATGCCCGGTTGCCCCGCACTCGCCGGGGTCTGCCAGGCACCATGTCCGAATCTCCCAGCATCCGAATCCGCGGCGCGCGCACGCACAACCTGAAGAACATCGATCTCGACCTGCCGCGCAACCGGCTGGTCGTGATCACCGGGCTGTCCGGCTCGGGCAAGTCGAGCCTCGCCTTCGACACGCTGTATGCCGAAGGGCAGCGGCGCTATGTCGAGAGCCTGTCGGCCTACGCGCGGCAGTTCCTGCAGTTGATGGACAAGCCCGATGTCGATGTGATCGAGGGCCTGTCGCCGGCCATCAGCATCGAGCA
>JANOVJ010000130.1:0-7261 GCA_031417295.1 bacterium
ACCGTGAAGCCCACGGCTTCGAGCAGGCGCGCCACCTCGCGGCCCATCTCGCCGATGCCGAGCACCGCGACCGTGCTGTCGACGCCGGCGATCGGATGGCGCAGCCACTGCCGCTCGCGCTGCTGCGCCTCGTACAGCGGCAACTGGCGCGCGTGGCGCAGCGCCATCAGGGCCACGAACTGGGCGATACCCCGGCTTTGCGCCGCGTCCACGATGCGCGTCACGGGCACATCGGCGGCCAGTTCGGGCACCAGCAGTTTCTCGACCCCGGCCGCGACCGAGCAGACCCAGCGCAGCCACGGCAAGCGTGCCGCCGTGGCGCGCGGTAGTTGCCAGGCCAAGACCACCTCGACCTGCGCCAATTCGGCATCGCTGAGGTCGGCGCGATGGTCGATCAGTTCGATCTCGGGCGCGAGCGCGCGCACGGCGGCGGCGAACGGCGCGCCCGGTAGCGGCGCAACGATTGTCAGAACCTTCATCGGGCAGCGCTCCCAGGCGGTTGACGAACAAATCTGCGAACGAGTGTAGGCAACGCTGTCGAGGTGCTGAAACGCGGTGCTGAAACAGTGCGCGGATCGGCACCCTTCGACGCACCCCCGCTGTTGCACCGGCTTACACACGGCCGCGCCAGTCCGGCGCGATCGGGCCAGTTTCCACGATCATCGGGGGCCTTGCTGTGCCGCGCTGTGCAGAGTCCGCTTCCCTCGATGTACCTGCCCATGACGAGACTTCGCACCCGGCCCCTGGGCTACCTCCCCGCCGTCGGCCTGGCCGGCCTGCTTGCTGCTTGTGGCGGCGGCCAGGATCCCGAAGCCAACTCAAGCGCAGCCGAGCCCTCGGCCGGTTTGGCAGCCAGCCGGCTCGCTGCGTTGCCCGAGGGCCGGCAGCGCGCCACAACGATCGCTGCTGCGCAAGCCCCAGCCATCACCTTGGTCGTGCGTGCGCGCGGCTCGCTCGCCGGCAATGTCGGGCCGATGATGCAGTTGCGCGTCGACGGCGTGGTCATCAACTCGATCGAGGTTCGTTCACCCGACCCGATCGACTACGCCTTTGCAGTGCCAGCGCTGCAGGTTGGCAGCCAGGTCGACGTGGTGTTCACCAACGACGCCACCGTCAACGGCGCCGACCGCAACCTCTACCTGACCACGCTGCAAGGCGGCGACACGGTGCTGGTGCCGGCTGCGCCCGGAACCGTCTACGACCGCGGCACCGGCGCTGCCGCGTTCGACGGCGCGGACACGCTGCCCGGCCAGGGCGACATCACGTGGAACGGCGCGCTGCGCTTTGTCTGGCCCGCGGCCGCCGCCCCGGCCCCCCAGGTTGCGCAGTACGCGGCCGCCCGGCTGCTGCAACAGGCCACCTTCGGCGCCACCCCGGCGCTGGTGGACCGGGTGGTGGCGATCGGCGCACCGGCCTGGGTGACCGAGCAGTTGGCGCTGCCCTACAGCGCCGACTTCGTGAGCCACGTACAGGACAAGTACAACCTCGGCGCCGACTACCGGCCGCTCGGCAGCAAGTACAAACCGGCCTGGGTGGCCGAGCGCTTCTGGGCCACCGCCGCCACCCGACCTGACCAGTTGCGCAAGCGCGTCGCGTTCGCGCTGCACCAGATGCTGATGGTGTCGCGCAGCGACTCGAACCAGGAGTTCCAGGCCCGGGCCTATGCGAACTACCTCGACACGTTGAACAAGCACGCCTTCGGCAACTACCGCACGCTGCTCGAAGAAGTTGCACTCAGCCCGGTGATGGGCATCTACCTCTCGCACCTGCGCAACCGCAAGGAGGATGCGGCCACCGGGCGCCTGCCGGACGAGAACTTCGCCCGCGAGCTGATGCAGCTCTTCAGCATCGGCCTGCACGAACTGAACATCGACGGCAGCGCGGTGCTCGACGCCAACGGTGCGCCGATCGAGACCTACACCAATGCCGACGTGATGGCGCTGGCCAAGGTGTTCAGCGGCTACAGCTGGGGCTTCCCCGACAACCAGCTCACCGAGAGCAACTTCGTCTGGGGCTACCCCGACTTCAGCGTCGGCAACGGGCAGGGCATCGACCTGCAGCGGATGAAGGTCTATCCGGGCCAGCAGTCCACGGCCGAGAAGCGCCTGTTCGCCGGCAAGCCCCAGGCGGTGACGATCCCCGCCAATGCCAGCGCCGCCGACAACCTGCGGCTCGCCCTCGATGCGCTGTTCAAGCATCCGAACCTGGGCCCGTTCGTCGGCCGCCAGCTGATCCAGCGCCTGGTGACCAGCGCCCCCAGCCCGGCCTACGTGACGCGCGTGGCCCGCGCCTTCAACAACAACGGCAACGGCGTGCGCGGCGACATGGCCGCCGTGGTGCGGGCGGTCTTGCTCGACACCGAAGCGCGCAGTGCGAACCCGGGCGCCGGCTTCGGCAAGCTGCGCGAGCCGGTGTTGCGGGTCGCGCAGTGGATGCGCGCGTTCGGCGCGACCTCGCTCAGCGGCGAATACATGATGGACGGCGCGCTGGCCAGCACATCACAGCGCGCGCTTTACGCGCCTTCGGTGTTCGGCTACTACCGCCCGGGCTACGTGCCGCCAAACACCGCCTTCGCGGCGCGTGGCGCGACCGCGCCCGAGTTCCAGATCGTCAATGAGTCGACCGTCGCCTCCTGGGTCAACGAGGCCGAGGCGATGAGCGGCAGCGGCCTGGGCTGGACCGGCAGCGCGCCCGACGTCAGTTGCAACTACGCCGCGCTCGCGGCCTTGTCGGCGGCGGGCAACCCCGCGGGCCTGCTGGAGCGAATCAACCTGCTGCTGTTCGCCGGCCGGATGTCGCCCGCGCTGCGCCAGGCCCTGCTCGACGCCATCGGCGGCGTCAGCGGCAGCGACAGTGCCAGTCACGTCTATCGCGCCCGGGTCGCCGTGTTCGTGGCGCTGGCATCCCCTGAATTCATCGCCCAACGCTGAAGGCGCATTGCCGACATGAACCCCGTGAACGCCTCCCGCCGTCACTTCCTGAGCACCGCCACCCGCCTGGCCGCGAGCCCGCTGGCCAGCACGCCGTTCGCCCTCAGCCTGGCTGGCCTGGGCGCGATGGCGGCCCAGAGCGCCAGCGCCGCCGACACCGGCGGCCCCTACAAGGCGCTGGTCTGCCTGTTCATGGCCGGCGGCAACGACAGCCACAACTGGGTCGTCCCGACCGACGCCACCGGCTACGCCGAATACGCCGCCGCGCGGCGTGAGCTGGCCTGGCCGGCGGCCAAGCTCCTGCCGATTGCCAGCAGCAACCAGGGCAGCGGCCGGAGTTTCGGCATGCCGCTGGAGTTGCAGCCGCTGCAGGCGATGTATGAGGCCGGGCGCTGCGCCGTGGTGGCCAACGTCGGCACGCTGGAGCGGCCCGTGACCAAGGCCGAGTTCCTCGCCGGAACGAACCTTCCGAGCAAGCTGTTCTCGCACAACGACCAGCAATCGACCTGGCAGTCGCTGTCGCCCGAAGGCGCGCTCTCGGGCTGGGGCGGGCGGATGGGCAACTTGCTGATGTCGGCCAACGGCAACCCGGTGTTCACCGCGGTGTCGGCGGCCGGCAATGCGGTGTTCCTGAGCGGCCGCGGGGTGACGCAGTACCAGGTCGGCGCGACCGGACCGGTGAGCGTGGCCGCATTGGGCAAGAGCTGGGTCCAGGGCTCGACCACGGTCGCCGCGGCGCTGCGCCAGACGCTTCAAGCCAGCGGCGGCAACGACTTTCAGGCGGAATACACCCGCGTGATGCAGCGCTCGCTGGACACTGGCGCGGTGCTGCAGGCCGCCATTGCGGGCACGGCGGTCGCGGCGCTGCCGATCACGTCGATCGCCTTGCCCGGTGGCGGCACGCTCGCGCTGAACAAGGACCCGCTGGCCCAGCAGTTGCGCGTGGTCGCGCAGATGGTCGCCGCTGCGCCCGGCCTGGGCATGCGGCGCCAGGTGTTCATGGTCAACATCGGCGGCTTCGACAGCCATGCCAACCAGTTGCGCGACCAGCCGCTGCTGATGGCCCGGGTGGCTCACTCGGTGAGCTGGTTCTTCTCGGCGCTCGACGGCCTGGGACTCGGGAGCAACGTCACGCTGTTCAGCGCGAGCGACTTCGGGCGCACCCTCAACAGCAACGGCCAGGGTTGCGACCATGGCTGGGGCAGCCACCACTTCGTGGCCGGTGGCGCTGTCAAGGGGCGCAGCATCTACGGCCGGTTTCCCACCACCGCGCTCGGCAGCGCGGACGACGTGGGCTCGGGCCGGCTGCTGCCGAGCACCTCGGTGACGGAGTACGCGGCAACCCTGGGCCGCTGGATGGGCTTGTCGAGCACCGATCTGCAGACCGTGCTGCCCAACCTCGCGAACTTCGCCTCTGCGAACGTCGGGTTCCTGTAAAGCTGGGTGGCCCTCAGGCGTAGGTGATCCAACTGGCCTGGTCGGGGTGGTCGAGGTGCGGCAGGGTGTTGTAGGTGACCAGCATGTGCCGCTTCGGCGTGAACGCGAACTCGGTGATCGAGCTGTTGCGGATGCGCAGGTTGAGCTCGATCGTGGTCTCGGCGCTGGTGCCGAGAACCTGGCCGACCGCGGTCGAGATCGGGCCGCCGCTGGAGACGATCAGTACGTGGCGATCGTGCTGGCGCCGCACATGGTCGAGCGCGCCGTTGACGCCGGCCACGAAGTCAGCGTAGACCGGCATTCCCAAGGGCGCGGTGGTGCCGGCCATCCACTGGCGCAGCCCGTCACGCAAGATGCGGAAGTGGTGGCGATACAGCTCGGGCGTGTCGGGCCGGGCCAGCGGCTGCGGGTGCACTGCGGCGATCACGGCATGGCTGTCGTATTCGTTCAAGCCCGGCCAGGCCAGGGGTTCTGGCGCCCACTGAAGACCCTCGGCGATACCGGCCAGCGACTGCGCATGGCGTTTCAGCGTGCCGGTGAGCACCGCGTCGAAGGCCAGCCCCTTGGCGCGGAAATACTCGCCCAGGCGCACGCACTGGCGGTGGCCCAGCGGGCTCAACTGGTCGTAGTCGTCGGCACCAAACGAGGCCTGGCCGTGGCGCACAAGGTAGAGGGTTCCCATGGCCCAGGATTGTGGCCGCGCGCGTCGCCGCGGCCTGTCGCGACAGCGACGACGCTCGGGCCGAAGCGGGGTCTTGACACTCGCGTGACAGCAGCCCGGCGCAGAGCAGCGCACACTTGCCGGATGAAGACTTCAATGCATCTTGAGCCGCTCACCGCGCCGACCGCCCCTACCGCCCCGACCCTGGCAGCGACGCCACTGATCGACAGCGACCACCCGGCCGTGGCCGCCTTCGCGCACCGCCACGCCGTTGGCGCCGACGACCGCGAGCGCGCGGTGGCGCTCTACGGCGCGGTGCGCGACGGCTTTCGCTACGACGCCTACCGCATCGACCTCTCGCCGCAAGGCATGCGTGCCAGCAGCGTGCTCGAACTCGGCATCGGCTGGTGCGTGACCAAGGCCGCGCTGCTGGCCGCGGCCTGCCGCGCCGCGGGCATCCCGGCACGGGTCGGCTATGCCGATGTGCGCAACCACCTCAGCACCGAGAAGATGCGCCAGACGATGCAGACCGACCTCTTCATCTGGCACGGCTACACCGACATCTGGCTGGCCGGCGCGTGGCGCAAGGCGACACCGGCCTTCAACATCGAACTGTGCGACCGCTTCGGCCTGCTGCCGCTCGAATTCAACGGCCGCGACGATTCGCTGTACCACCCGTTCGACCGCGCCGGCCAGCGGCACATGGAGTACGTGCTTCAACGCGGCAGCTTCGACGAGATGCCGCTCGAGCGCATCGTGGCCGACTTCGCGCGCGCCTACCCGGCCTGGGGGCTGCAGGCCCTGGCGCAGGGCCAGGGCGATTTCATGGCCGACGTGGTGAAGGAAACAACGCAATGACCGACCCGCTGCGCACCGCAACGATCTCGGAAACCCCGGCTGCGGGGACGGCCAACGCACCGGCCAACGGACCGACCAGCATCCCGCTCGGCTTCGCGCCGCTGCGCATGGGCGGTGGCTTCATGGCCCTCAACGGCCCGCTCTACCTGCGCCATGAAGGCGACGAGGTACTGCTGGGTTTCCGGGTCGAGCCGCGCCATTGCAACCCACTGGCCAACTGCCACGGCGGCATGCTCGCGAGCTTTGCCGACATGCTGTTGCCGGTTTCGGTGCACCGCAAGCGGCCCGACATCGGGATGCGCTTTCTGCCCACGATCAACCTGCAGCTCGACTACCTGGCGCCGTCGCCGCTCGGGGCCTGGGTGCAAGGCGAAGCGCAGGTGCTACGCGCGACGCGCTCGCTGGTGTTCGTGCAGGGCCTCATCACCGCCGACGGCGAACCGGCGGTGCGCATGAGCGGCATCTTCAAGATCGGGCCGCCGTTTGCGGGGCCGGGCGCCGACGCGATGACCGGGCCGCCCGCGAACCCGGCCTGACGTTTCGCCGCCTTCTAGATCGGCAGCGCCAGCAGGTCGTGCCCCTGTGTGCCGACGATGTGCGCCCGCGTGAATTCGCCCACGCGCAGTTGCTTCGACGCCTTCTCGGGCGGCAGCAGCCTCACGCTGCCGTCGATCTCGGGCGCGTCGGCATAGGAGCGGCCGACGCCGCCCTTGCGGCCCAATGCCGGCGCGCTGTCGATCAGCACCTGCATCGTCGCGCCAACGCGCCGGTGCAGCTTCTGCGCCGACACCGCTTCGGCCACCGCCATGAAGCGCGCCCGGCGTTCCTCGCGCAGTTCGGCCGGCAGCGCGCCAGGCAATTCGTTCGCGCCGGCACCAGCCACCGGCGAATAGGCGAAGCAGCCGGCGCGGTCGATCTGCGCCTCGCGCATGAAGTCGAGCAGGTAGTCGAACTCGGCCTCGGTCTCGCCCGGGAAACCCGCGATGAAGGTGCTGCGAACCACGATCTCGGGGCACAGCTCGCGCCAGCGCTGCAGCCGGTCGAGGTTCTTCTCGCCGCTGGCGGGCCGCTTCATGCGCTTGAGCACGTCGGGGTGGGCGTGCTGGAATGGCACGTCGAGGTAGGGCAGGATGCGGCCGTCGGCCATCAGCGGCACGATCTCGTCCACGTGCGGGTACGGGTAGACGTAGTGCAGCCGGACCCAGGCACCGAACGGTTCGGCCATCAGCGCGAGCTGCTCGCACAGGTCGAGCATCCGCGTCTTGACCGGCCGGCCGTCCCAGAAGCCGGTGCGGTACTTCACGTCCACGCCGTAGGCGCTGGTGTCCTGGCTGATGACGAGCAACTCTTTCACGCCGGATTCGAACAGCCGCCG
>JANOVJ010000131.1:0-2034 GCA_031417295.1 bacterium
TCACAACAGCACCTCCTTCAGGTTCGTTCTGAGGTGCTGGCCGACGCGCAGCGCCTGGGCCGCGGCCGTCAATGCCGGGTTGACCGCCGCCGACGACGGGAAGAAGCCGGTGTCGACGACGTACAGGTTGTCGTGGTCCCAGGCCTTGCACAGCGGGTCGAGCACCGAGTGCGCCGGGTCGGTGCCGAAGCGCGCGGTGCCGCATTGATGCGACACGACCTCGGTCCCGAACGAACTCGCCAACACGATCGGGTAGCCGGTGCCGCGCAGGATGCGCTTGCAGCGCGCCACCCAGCGCCGGTGCGCCGCCAGGTTGCTGCGCTGCCAGTGCAGGTTGATCGCGCCATCTGGCCGCAGCGTGATGCGGCTGTCCGGGTGCGGCAGGTCTTCACTCTGCGCGTACCAATCGACGCTGCGCCGCGCCAGCGCGGTGCGCACGAACTTGGGCACGTTTGCCAGCGGCGCGCGCAGCATCGGCTCGTGGATCTTGCCCAGCAGCTGCAGGCTGCCCAGCGGCGTGGCCCCCGGTCCGTCACCGAAATAGAAGTCGTGCACCGCCAGCGTCTTGGGGAAGCGCGTGGCGTTGATCTTGAACGGGTGCACGGCCAGCAACGCGGTCGTGTTGTGCGTCATGTAGTGGCGGCCGACGCCGTCGCTGCTGTTGGCCAGGCCGCGTGGATGCTGCGGGGTGGCCGAACGCAGCAGCAGCGCCGCCGAATTGATGGCGCCGGCGCTGAGCACGAACAGCCCGGCGCTGACGCGGCTGCGCACGCCACCCTGCACGACTTCGGCGGCAACGATGCGGCGGCCGGTGCCATCGGTGAGCAGCCGCTCGACATACGCGCCGGTGCGCAACTCGACGTTGCCTGCGGCGAGTGCCGGGCGCACCAGCTTGATCTCGGCGTCGCCCTTGGCGTCGATCTGGCACGGGAAGGCGTCGCAGTTCGCGCAGCGCACGCAGCGCCCGCCGGGGCCGCTGTCGATCGCGCTCGGCATCGGGAACGGCTGCAGGCCCTGGGCGCGCAAGCGGCGTTCGATCTCCGCCAGCAGCGGCTCGTGCGGCACCGCGGCGTGCGCGTAGCCGGCGCTGCGCGGCGGCTCGGTCGGGTCGAGCCCGGCCTGGCCGCGCACGCCGAAGATGCGTTCTGCCTCGCCGTACCAGGGCTCGAGCGCGGCATAGGCAATCGGCCACGCAGGCGACGTGCCTTCTTCGTGGGCCACCGCGTCGAAGTCACGCTCGCGAAAGCGGAACATCGCGGTGCCGTAGAACTTGGTGTGGCCGCCCACAAAGTAGGCCATGCCGGGCGAGAACGGCCGCCCATCGGCGTACCAGGTTTCGTCGCAGCGGTAGCGCTGGTCGCAGAACACCGCCTCGGGGCTCCAGTTCTGGGCCTCGCGCGGCAGCACCGGGCCGCGTTCGAGCAACAGCACGCGGGCTGCGCTGCCAGCCAACTGGCGCGCGATTGCGCCGCCACCGACACCGGAGCCGATGATGACCACGTCGAAGTGATCCGGGCTCCCGGTCATGCGAGCAGCGCTTCGGTTTGCGGGTCGAAGCACACCAGCTTGCTCATGTCGACGAGGAAGCGCGCCGTCTGGCCAGGCTGCAGCGCCACGTCGGGCTCGAGCCGGGCGGTGAACTCCTGGCCACCGAGGCTCAGCACCACCAGCGTGTCGGCGCCGGTCGGCTCGATCACCTCGACCCGCGCGTCGAACGAGCGTTGCAGCGGCCCCGCCACCACGCCAGGCCCCGCCAGCGTGACGGCTTCGGCGCGAATGCCGGCGATCACCGCCTGGCCACTCTTCCCCAACCGCGCCCCCGACAGCGCCCCGGACAGCGCCGCCGGCAGCACTTGCATGGGAACGTCGATCCGCTGCCCCGCGCCGCCGCCGCCGTCGATCGCCAGCGCCACGCCATCGGCCTGCGCGTGGGCGTGGGCTTTCAGCAGGTTCATGCGCGGCGAGCCCATGAAGCCCGCGACGAAGGTGTTGGCCGGCCGGTTGTAAACCTCGCTCGGCGTGCCGAGCTGTTGC
>JANOVJ010000132.1:0-2431 GCA_031417295.1 bacterium
CCCACCCGGGGCGGGGGGGGGGGGGGGCCGGGGGGGGGCTATCGGTGGGGGGGCCCGCCCCCCCGCCCTGTCGTCGCGACGCGGACCCCCCCCCTGTGTTACCCCCCTGGGGGCATCGCCTGCCCCGCGGTCCCGAAGCCAACAGAACGCGAGCGACTGCATACCAATCCATGAATACCGAAGCACTCCGCATCGCCGGCGAAAAGGTCGGCGCCGATCGTGGAGGCGACCGCACCCTCGAGGTCGTCAACCCGTACACCGAACAAGTCATCGGAAGCGTCCCCAAGGCCACGCTCGAAGAAGTGAAGCGTGCAATCTCCATCGCCCACGGCTACAAGCCCCGGCTGACCCGCTACGAGCGCTCGAACATCCTCAACCAGGCCGCCGCGCTGGTGCGCAAGCGCACGACGGCCATCGCCCAGCTCATCAGCGCCGAGTCGGGCCTGTGCCTCAAGGACGCGACCTACGAGGCCGGCCGCGTGGCCGACGTGCTCGTCTTCGGTGCCAACGAATGCCTGAAGGACGACGGCCAGATCTTCAGTTGCGACCTCACGCCGCATGGCAAGCAGCGCCGCGTCTATACGCAGCGCGACCCGTTGCTCGGCGTGATCACCGCGATCACGCCGTTCAACCACCCGATGAACCAGGTGGCGCACAAGGTGGTGCCGTCCGTGGCAACGAACAACCGCATGGTGCTGAAGCCGTCGGAGAAAGTGCCGCTGTCGGCGCTGCTGTTCGCCGACCTGCTGTACGAGGCCGGCCTGCCGCCCGAGATGCTGTCGGTGGTGACAGGCGACCCGCGCGAGATCGCCGACGAGTTGATCACGAACCCGCAGGTCGATCTGGTCACCTTCACCGGCGGCGTGGCGATCGGAAAGGCCATCGCGTCCAAAGCCGGCTACCGCCGCATGGTGCTCGAACTCGGCGGCAACGACCCGATCGTCGTGATGGAAGACGCCGACCTCGACGAGGCTTCGACGCTGGCCGTGCAAGGCTCGTACAAGAACTCGGGCCAACGCTGCACAGCCGTCAAGCGCATCCTGGTGCAGCACAGCGTGGCCGCGCGCTTCACCGAGATGGTGGTCGAGAAGACCCGGGCCTGGACCTACGGCGACCCGAGCGACACGAAAATGGACATGGGCACCGTGATCGACGAGCTCGCCGCCCGCCTGTTCGAAGCGCGCGTGAACGAAGCCTTGGCACAAGGCGCGCGCCTGCTGGTCGGCAACGTGCGCCGCGGCGCGCTCTACTCGCCGACGGTGATCGACCGCGTCACGCCGCAGATGACCGTGGTCCACGAAGAAACCTTCGGCCCGGTCTCGCCGATCATCGCGTTCAGCGACATCGACGAGGCCATCCGCATCGTCAACGGCACCGCTTACGGCCTCTCATCATCCATCTGCACCCAGCGGCTGGACTACATCACCCGCTTCGTGCAAGAACTGCATGTCGGCAGCGTCAACGTGCGCGAGGTGCCCGGCTACCGGCTGGAATTGACCCCTTTTGGCGGGATCAAGGATTCGGGCCTGGGTTACAAGGAAGGTGTACAGGAAGCGATGAAAAGTTTCACCAACCTGAAGACGTACTCGTTGCCCTGGAGTTGAACCCCTGCCCCCATGCTTCACCTGCTGAACCTGCTCGCCGCCATCGCCCTGCTCGTCTGGGGCACGCACATCGTGCGCACCGGCATCCTGCGCGTGTTCGGCGAAAACCTGCGTTCGGTGCTGGCGGCGAGCGTGCGCAACCGGGCTTTGGCGGCGGGCGCCGGCATGGCGGTGACGGGACTGGTGCAATCGAGCACGGCCACCTGCCTGATCGTGGCCTCGTTCGTCGGCCAGGGGCTGATCGCCACCGCGCCCGCGCTGGCGGTGATGCTGGGCGCCGATGTCGGCACCGCGCTGATGGCGGTGGTGTTCTCGTTCGACCTGTCGTGGCTGTCGCCACTGCTGATCTTCAGCGGCGTGGTGGTGTTCGTCTCGCGCGAAAGCACCACCGCCGGGCGCCTCGGCAGGGTGGCCATCGGCCTCGGCCTGATCACGCTGGCGCTGCAACTGATCGTGCAGGCCACGCGGCCGCTCACTGCCTCGCCCGCAGTGCAGGCACTGCTGGCCTCACTGCCGAACGAGGTGATGCTCGAGATCCTGGTCGGCGCGCTGCTCACCGTGCTGTCTTACTCGGGCCTCGCGATCGTGCTGCTCACCGCCACGCTGGTGGCCTCGCAGATGCTGCCGCTGCCGGTCGGCCTCGGCCTCGTGCTGGGCGCCAACCTGGGCAGCGGCATTTTGGCCTGGCTCTCCACCGCCGGCTCGTCGGCGCTTGTGCGCCGGGTGCCGATGGGCAACCTGCTGATCAAGCTGCTCGGCTGCGCTGTGATGATCCCGCTGCTGCCCTACGTGAAAGGCTGGATCGCCACGCTGCCGCTGCCGCCGCA
>JANOVJ010000133.1:0-5221 GCA_031417295.1 bacterium
GCCTTCGACACCGGTGCGGCGATGATGCTGAAGGGCCTGACCGCGCAGTACTTGTTGAAGAAGACGTTGCCGCAGGGTGGCTTGCACCCGGGTGACTTCGTGCTGTTCCATGCCGCGGCCGGCGGTGTCGGGTTGATCGCCTGCCAGTGGGCGCGCGCGCTCGGGCTGCAACTGATCGGCACCGCCGGATCGGATGAAAAGTGCGCGTTGGCGCGCGAGCACGGAGCCGCGTTCACGGTCAACTACCGGAGCGAAGACTTCGCCGCCCGCACGCGCGAGATCACCAGCGGCGCGGGCGTGAAAGTGGTTTACGACTCGATCGGCAAGGACACCTGGGACAAGTCGCTCGACTGTCTGCGCCCGTTCGGCCTGATGGCGAGCTTCGGCAACGCCTCGGGCGTGGTGCCGCCATTCGCGGTGGGCACGCTCGGCGCCAAGGGCTCGCTCTACCTGACGCGCGCGACCCTGTTCAGCCACATCGCGACCCGCGAATCGACGCAGGCGATGGCCGACGACCTGTTCGCGATGGTGACCGGCGGGCAGGTGAAGATCCGCATCGACCAGCGCTACGCGCTGAAAGACGTGGTCCAGGCACACCGCGACCTGGAAGCGCGCAAGACCACCGGCAGCAGCGTGCTGCTGCCATGAGCCCGCGCACGGCCGTTCCGAAGCGGGCTCGCACCGTAGTGCGAAGCATGCAGGTTACCGAACGAATCCGAAGGAGCCCATCATGGCGCTGACGCATGCCGAACCCGGCAGCTTGATCGACGTCCGTCCGCTGGCCGAGCGACTGCCCGCCACCAAGAGCCACGCGATGCTGAAAACGGCCTCGCTCGAATTGATGCGGGTGGTGCTGATGGCCGGCAAGTCGTTGCCGCCGCACAGCGTGCCGGGCGAGATCACCGTGCTGTGCATCGAAGGTCGCGCCTGGCTGCGCGCGGGCACCGGCGACCACCTGCTCAGCGCCGGTGATCTGGTGCTGCTGCCCGGCGGAGACCGCCATTCGGTCGAGGCGGTGGACGACAGCTCGCTGCTGGTGACGGTGCTGCTGCCTCAGCCGGCGGCGTCTGGCGCGGGCGCCACTGCCGCGCGGTAGGCGTGCCATGACGCATGCCCGAGCACCGGCCCGATGACGAGCAGGCCGAGAAACGCCGGCAGCAGCGCCAGCACCACCAGCAGCGTGATCAGCGCGCCCCAGAGCAGCATCACGCCGGGCTGGGTGAGGCACAGGCGCAGGCTGGTCAGGCCGGCGGTGATGGCGTCGGTCTGGCGGTCGAGGATCATCGGGATCGAGACCACGCTGATGGCGTAGATCAGCCCGGCGAAGATACCGCCGACACCGACGTAGGCGACGATGAAGCCCAGGTTCTCGGGGTCGAGCAGCTTCAGCAGCGAGCCCTGGAAATCGGGCATGCCGTCGAAGCTGAGCGCGAACACGATCAGCGAGGCGCGGGCCCAGATCATCTCCAGCACCAGCAGCACGGCGCCGAAGATCGCCATCGTGCCGATGCGCGTGTCCCAGGCCGTGAGCGAATCGCCCAGGTCGGGCCGCTCGCCGCGTTCGAGCTTGCGGCTCACGTCGTAAAGGCCGATGCACATGAACGGGCCGACGAGCAGGAAGCCCGCGCTGAGCGCCACCGTCCAGGCCGGCGCGTTCTGGAACGCCTTCAGCAGCAGCCAGCCCATCGCAGCGAAGCAGGTGCCGTAGAACAGGCCGATGCCGGGCGCACGGCGGAAGTCGCGCCAGCCGGCGGCGAGCCAGCGCAACGGGTCGGCGAAGTGGAGCCTGTTCAGCGCGATGCTGAAGCCCGAGACGGTCGCGGGCGAAGGCGCGGGTGCAGCCGTTTCAGGCGGTTCGCTCATGGCGTGGCTCGCGAGGTCGCGATACCGTCGGTGCGGGCGGGAACGCTCGCCGCGCGGTTGATGACGGTGTGGATCAGCAGCGCGCACACGACCATCGCCGTACCGACGAGTTCGGGCACCGACGGTGGCTTGCCGATCGCCGCGCTCATCAGCAGTGCCGACACCGGCACGAAGTTGAGGAACGCCGTTGCCGTCACGGCGCCGAGCGAGTGCACGCCGTAGTTGAAGGCGAGCACGGCGACGGCCGACGCCACCACGCCAACATACAACAGCGCGTGCCAGGACTGCAGCAGCCCGTGCCCGTTCGGCACGCTGGCCCTGCCGAGCGCCGTCGCGCCGATGGCGGCGAGCAGCAACACCGGCCACGAAGCCAGCACCGTCAACGCGCTGTACTCCAGCACGTCGAGGTCGGCGAAGCGCGCTGCGCCCCGCGTGTACCAGACCCAACCGAGGGTGCCGGCCAGCATCACGGCGTCGCCGAACTCCGTCGATGCGGCGCCGCCGGCCCCCGCGAACAGCACACCCGAGACGACGACCACGCCCGCCAGCGCCAGCCCGGTCGTCAGCAGCGCCGAGCGCGCGGGCCGCACGCCGTCGAGCAGCCAGCGCAGCAACTGCGTCGTCATCGGTATCGTGGCCATGATGACCGCGCCGTGCGACGGCACGGAGTGGGCCAGGCCGGTCATCAGCATCACGCCGAACACGCCGAAGCCGGCCACGCCGCGCAGCGCCAGCGGCAGGGCGTGGGCAAGCAGCTTGCGCCAGGGCGCCAGGCCGCGCGGGATCAGCAGCACGGTCAGCGCGGCGCCGGCAATGCCGTAGCGGATCAGCGTGAACCAGGTCGGGTCGACGTAGTGCAGCACGCCCTTGCTGACGAGGAACAGGCCGCCCCAACTGCCGGTGGCGATCAGCAGCGCCATGGCGCCGAGCAGGCGGGGGTTGGTGAGCATGGTTTGTGGGTCGGGCTGCGACGGTGCCAACAGCGTCACTCTAACTTGCGCAGGTGGCCTGCCGCGTCAGATCACATTGCGTTCGAGCAGCGGCCGGCCTTCCCGCACCCGCGCGGGTGAGAGCGCGGAGAGGTCGAGACCCCCCCACGCGCTGGTTGCCAGCCAGGCCGCGATGCCCCGCCCGACCGCAGGCGCCTGCTGCAGGCCGTGGCCCGAGAAGCCGCAGGCCACATGCAGGTTCGCCCAGCCTGGAATCGCGCCGACGAGGCCGTTGTGGTCGAAGGTGTTCATCTCGTAGTAGCCGGCCCAGGCACTGACGACGCGCAGCGCCTCGAAGGCCGGCACGCGCGCGGACAGCGCCGGCCAGACCGTGTCATCGAACAGGCCGTGGTCGATTTGATCCAGCGGCACGTCATCGATGTCGTTGCCGCCGCGCGGCGGCGCACCGGCGATGAAGCGGTGCGGGCCTTCGGGGCGGAACCAGACGCCGCTGGGGTCGATGACCAGGGGGCAGCCGGGCAGATCGGCTGGCGAGTCGAAGACGAACACGTCGCGCTTGCGGGCCCGCACCGGCAAATCGACACCCACGCTCGCCAACAGCGGGGCCGACCAGGCGCCCGCAGCCACGAGCACGGCATCGGCCTCGAAGCGCTGGCCGTTGGTGGCGAGCACGCTGTCGATGCGGCCCGAAGTGTCGATCAGGCGCGCTGCATCGGCCTGCACGAAGCGCGCGCCGCAGGCGATGGCCTTGCGCCGAAAGGCCTGGAGCACGCTCCAGCCGTCGAACCAGCCTTCACCGCTGAGGCCGAGCGAGGCGAGCGCGATGCCATCGCCCGACAGCCACGGGAAGCGCTCGCGCAGCGCCTGCGGTTCGAGCAGCAGGACATCGACGCCGTGCTCGCGCTGCACCGCGTGGTTGGCCCGCAATGCGGGAGCGCCGTCGGCGCTGGCGAGGTACAGGTAACCGCGCTCGACAAGGCCGATCGTGGGCGCATCGCCGGCCACTGCCAGTTCGCTGCCGATGCGGCGGTAGAACGCCAGGCACTGCTGCGACAGCGCGATGTTGATCGGGGTCGAGAACTGTTGGCGGATCGAGCTGGCCGAGAGCGCGCTGGAGGCTTTCGCGTAGGTGGAATCGCGCTCCAGCACCGTGGCCGCGACGCCGTGGTCGCGCGCCAGAAAGCACGCCGCTGCGGCGCCCATCACGCCGCCACCGATGATGACGATGCGCGGATGCTCGCGGGTCATCTCAGTTTGCTGCCGTGCTTTGCACTACCCGCCACGCAGCCGAAGCCGGCGTGACGTCACTTCGAATAGCGCCCTCTCCCGCGTGCGGGAGAAGGAGTCGACGCGACGCTTCGACGCGAGCGGTTTCATGTGAGTCGAACCCGCTGAGTCTGGGGCCGTCTTGAGCTCAGCGTCCGCGCCGAACGCGCAGCAACTCGTCGAGGATGAGCAAGCCCGCGCCGACCGTGATCGCGCTGTCGGCGATGTTGAACGACGGGAAGTACCAGCCGGCGTAGTGGACTTGGATGAAGTCGACCACATAGCCGTGCAGCAGGCGGTCGATCACGTTGCCCAGCGCGCCGCCGAGGATCAGCGCCAGCGCCAGCGCAAACAGGCGCTGCCCGCCGTGGCTGCGCAGCATCCAGACGATGAACACGGCGGCCGCCACGCCGAGGACGGTGAAGAACCAGCGCTGCCAGCCCGACGCGTCGGCGAGAAACGAAAACGCGGCGCCGCTGTTGTGCACGCGAACCAGGTTGAAGAACGACGTGAGGGTGACGCTGTCGCCAAGCTGGAAGCTGCCGATGATCATCGTCTTCGTGACCTGATCGGCGATGACGATCAGTGCCGCGATGGCGAGCCAGGGGAGCAGCGGTGCGGTGCGCGAGGCCATGTTCACGCCACCGTGCGGATTTCGCCCGCACCGTACAGGTTTGTCGTGCAGCGCGAGCAGATCGTCGGGTGCGCGGCGTTGTGGCCGACATCGGCGCGGTAGTGCCAGCAACGGTCGCACTTGATCGCGGCGCTTGCGCGCGGCGTCGCGCGATACGCTTCGGCTTCGGCGGCGCCGAGTTCCTCGATCTCCACGCTCGACGTGATGAACACGAACTTCGCATCCTCGCCCAGGCTGCGCAGCAGCGACAGGTCTTGGCCCTTCACGGCAAGGGTCAACTCGGCCTGCAACGACGAGCCCAGAACCCCTTGGCTGCGCAGCACTTCGATTTGCCGGTTCGCCTCGGCGCGAATTTCGCGCAAGCGCTCCCACTTGGCGAGCAGTTCGAGGTCGGGCTCGTTGAAACTCCAGTAGGTGGCCGTGAACACCGAGCTTGAAGCCGTTGACGCCATCAAGCGCCACGCCTCCTCGGCGGTGAAGCTCAGGAACGGCGCCATCCAGCGCACAA
>JANOVJ010000134.1:0-2823 GCA_031417295.1 bacterium
CACGGTGATGCGCGAGATCACGCTGTCCACCGCCACCGTGAGCTGCGTTTCCCAGCCCGAGGCGACGCGCTTGACGCGGTGCGCCACCGCCTCCATCTGCGCCAGCAGGCGCCGGCCTTCAGCCAGCAATTCTTCGCCGGCGGCGGTGAGCCGCGCCTGGCGCGAGCCGCGGTCGAACAGCAGCACGTCGAGCGCCTCTTCGAGCTGGCGCACGCTGTAGGTCAGCGCCGACGGCACCTTGCCCAACTCGCGCGCCGCCGCGGCGAAGCTGCCGCTGCGGGCGATCGCATCCATCATCGTCAGCGCGTCGGGTGTGAGCGCGTTGCGGCTGGGCGGGAGGGCGGTGGGGGTGAGTCGAGGCACGCCTTCATCTTATTTGAACGGATGCTTCAGCGCGAGGTGGGGCCGGGCGCGGCGGGCTTCGCCTACAGTGAACGCAATAGAGCAAGGAGTGCCTGATGATTGCCCTTCGCAAATCCGCCGAACGGGGCCATGCCGACCATGGCTGGCTGAAGTCGTTCCACAGTTTTTCGTTCGCCGAGTACCACGACCCGCGCCACATGGGCGTGGGCAACCTGCGCGTGATCAACGAAGACCGCATCGCGCCGGGCACCGGCTTCGGGACCCATGGCCACCGCGACATGGAGATCGTGTCTTACGTGCTGTCGGGCGAGCTCGGTCACAAGGACAGCATCGGCAACGGCACGGCCATCCTGCCCGGTGACGTGCAGCGCATGAGCGCGGGTAGCGGCATCCAGCACAGCGAGTTCAACCACGCGCCGAACGAGACCACGCACTTCCTGCAGATCTGGTTCGTGCCGAACGTGCGCGGCATAGCCCCCGGCTACGAGCAGAAGCACTTCGCCGACGCCGACAAGCGCGGCCGGCTGCGCCTGGTGGCCAGCGACGACGGGCGCGATGGCTCGGTGACGATTCATGCGGATGCGGCGATGTATGCCGGTTTGTTCGATGGCGATGAGGCGGCTGCGCTGCCGCTCGATGCGGCGCGCAACACGTATGTGCTCGTCGTGCGCGGCGATGTGTCGGTCAACGGCCGCGCGTTGCAGGCCGGCGACGCGGCGCATTTGCATGGCGAAGCTCAACTGGCGCTTGCAGAGGGCCACGACGCGGAAGTGATCGTGTTCGATCTGGCCACATAGAGCCTTTGCCGGCCCGGCCGAGGCGATTACACTGTGTTATCGACTCAAATTATGAGTCGATAACGTCCACAATCGCCTCACCGACCCGAAGCCATGCCCCCCGCTCCCCTCCTGATCTGGAAGGCACCCGGCTGGCCGGCCCTGCTCTACGACATCGCCAAGGTCGGCGCTGCACTGTCTCAAGCCCGCCGTGCGCAGGGGCTGGTAGAGGGCAAGCTGGCCGTCCTGGGGTTCGAGCAACGTCTTGAACTGGCAACCGAGGCCTGGAGCCACGAGGCCGTCGCGACCTCCGCCATCGAGGGCGAGCACATCGACCTGCCCGCCGTGCGCTCCTCCGTCGCACGCCGCCTCGGCGTGGCTCACCAAGGCGGCCCGAACGCGCCGCGCAGCGTTGAAGGCCTGTTGGACATCATGGACGACGCGGTCACGCGCTGTGCCGAACCCCTGACCCATGAACGCCTTCACGCGTGGCAGGCAGCGCTGTTCCCGACCGGCTACTCCGGCATGAGCAAGATCCGCGTCGGCCAGTACCGGGACCACGCCGAGCCGATGCAAATCGTCAGGGGACGCATCGGGCGCGAACGCATCCACTACGAGGCGCCGCCGTCGGCCCGGGTCGCCGAGGAAATGGGGCGCTTGCTGGACTGGTTCAACGCCGACGTCGAAACCGACAGCCTCGTCCGGGCGGCCCTGGCGCATCTCTGGTTCGAGACCATCCACCCGTTCGAGGACGGCAATGGCCGCGTCGGCCGCGTGCTGGTGGATCTGGTGCTCGCCCGGGACAGCGGCGCGGCCAGCCGCCTGATCCGAACGTCGCAACGCCTGCTCGACAAGCGCAAGGACTATTACAGCCAACTCGAGCGTGCCCAGCACGGCACGGTGGACGCAACCGACTGGGTTCTGTGGTTCGTGGAGCAGATGCGCGTCTCCTGCGAAGAGGCTTCCAGCGTCATCGACGATGCGCTGACCAAGGCGCGCTTCTGGATCGACCACCGCGACAAGGCCCTCACCGCGCGTCAGCGCAAAGTGCTCAACCTGCTGCTCGATGCCGGGCCGAACGGCTTCGACGGAGGAATGAGCACCCGGAAATACGAGAACATTGCCGCCACCTCACGCGCGACCGCATCGCGAGAGTTGACCGAGCTGGAAGCGCTCGGCCTGCTGCGCCGCGCAGGCGCCGGGCGGTCCACGCTCTACTACATTGGCGCCGTCGGCTGGGGGCCTGCGCCAACACCTGCCTGAGTGCGGAAACCAGGCCCGCGCGCCGCCGGGCAGCGCACTCGAAGCCGGCACGAATCGGCCGGCGATGCCCCGGTCACCTTGCTAAAGTCGCCGCCATGGAGACAGCGCTCAAGGTCTTGTCACTGCTGCCCTGGACCGATTGGGTCGCGGTGGTGGCGTACTTCGCCGGTTGGGCGGGTTACGTGGTGTTCGCCAAGCGGCGCAGCGCCGATCGCCCGTCGGTGCTGGCCAGCACCAACCGTATCCGCCGCCAGTGGATGCTGCAGGCGACCTACCGCGAAGTGCGCGTGTTCGACGGCGTGGTGATCCAGAGCCTGTCGACCAGCCCGTCGTTCTTTGCCTCCACCACGATCCTCATCATCGGCGGCCTGCTCGCGGTGCTGGGCACGACCGAGAAGGCGACCGAACTGGTGCGCGAAAT